>JAFMCH010000043.1 GCA_017857875.1 Actinomycetota bacterium
ATCCCGATCATTGGTGGGAATGCCCCGGCCGCAGAATGCGAACCGCTGCTGTGGGTGCCACCTGGTTCGATGCGACCGGGGATCCGTCATGGTGTTCATATCGTGCTCGGTGATGTTCCGAGTGATCACACGGCTCTGACCACCGATGGGTTGCTCCTGACGTCTCCTGTGCGCACTGCCATCGATGTTGTCCGTTTGGCACGACTCCCACGAAAGTTTGCCCTGGCGACGTTGAATGGTGCGTTGCGTGCCCAGCTGGCCACATCATCGAAGGTGCCGCTGGCTCAGACGGGGATCGTTACCCGGCTTGCCCAGGACCCGCATGCCCGTGAGCGCCTGCTCTTGGAATTAGCCTCGGTGATCGCTGCCGTGCCCGCCTGGGGGATTCGATCGGTGCGAGATTGCCTGCCCTTCGTCGACGCTCGATTGGAGAACGCCTTCGAGTCACTGTCGTGGAGTCGGTTCGTCGATGCCGGGATCGTGCTGCCCGAACCGCAGGCGTGGCTGAAAGGTGCCAGTGGCCGCTGGTATCGGGTCGACTTTTGGTGGCCGGAGTTCGCAATGATCGGTGAGGCCGACGGGATGGTGAAGTACTCAGAACCTCGGTTACTGGTCGAGGAGAAGGCTCGCCAGCTCGATCTTGAAGGCCCCGGGCGCTCAGTGATCCGCTGGGGGTGGGTGCATGCCATCCACGACCATGATTCATTGTTCGATGCGCTGATCAGTCGTATCCGCTCCGCCGCTTCATAATTCGGTGTCGAGTATGGGAGAACGACGGCTGCTAGCACTAGGAGAGCCACGTTAATCCGGTGGAGCGTCGTTCTCTGCAGGGCTGTCCAAACGCTATTGAGGCCGACTGACTGAGATCACGTCAAATACTCCGCTTCCTGAGTCTGCGACTATGTAGTCATGCGGGTCCTAGTGGTAGAAGACGATCCCGGTGTCGCAATTCCACTTGTTGAGGGATTGCGGCGAAACGGCCTCGATGTCACCCATGTTGGGTTTGCTGCTGAAGTGATACCGGCGTCGTATTCAGCGGACGTGATCTTGCTTGACATTGAGCTACCTGATGGTGACGGCATCTCGATTTTGCGAGAGTTGCGGCAGGTCAGCGACGTGCCCGTCATCATCGTTAGCGCGCGTGGACACGAAGCGGATCGTGTAATCGGATTAGAGTTTGGCGCTGACGACTACGTGGTTAAGCCTTTCTCAGCTCGTGAACTCAGTGCACGCATTCGGGCAATTAGTCGTCGTCGACGCGTAGAGGAACCGATAGCCGCAGGAAGGATCACGGTCGACCGATCACGTCGGCACGCCAGCGTAGATCAGGTGCCGGTTGAGTTAACCGCGAAGGAGTTTGATCTTTTGGCCGTTCTCGCTGAGGAGCCCGGCCGTGTTGTTCCGCGCCAGGAATTGTATTCCCGTGTGTGGGACCCGGTTTGGCACGGTAGCGGTAAGACCCTGGACGTGCACGTGTCTGCTCTGCGGCGCAAATTGGGTGACCCTGACTTGATTGCCACGATACGAGGTGTGGGCTACCAGTTGCGCGACGCCGGAAGTCATTCGTGACGCGTCGACTGATCGCGGCAATGACCGCGCTAGTGGCAATCGTGGCGCTCGCGTTAGCGATCCCACTATCGATCATTGTCAACACCGATGAGCGAGATGCTTTTGTAGCCCAGTTGGAAATTGACACATTGACCACAGCATCTTTGCTGTCATCGCGGCCATCAAATCAATGGCAGTCTCAGGTAGAAGTAGTAGCCGCGCGGACGGGAGCCCGCGTGGTGGTTGTTGACCTAGAACGCCAATTGATCGCGGATTCGGATCGCACAGACACTGATCGAATGTTTGACCGCGTCGAGATAGATCAAGCTTTGCGCGGACTGTTGGCGTCTAACGCACGTTTCTCGCAGACACTTGATTTGACGCTGCGATACGTGGCCGCCCCGGTGGTGCAAGACGAAAAGGTCGTTGCCGCTGTTCGACTGTCGATCCCTGATAGCGAGGTTGTCGAGCTGGTGAATCAGACTCGATGGTCGCTGGCTGGATTCGTGGGCGCCGTTGTTGTGTCAGCGGCCCTGCTGGCTTGGATACTTGCGTACTCCATTGCTACCCCGCTTCGGCGAGTGGCTGAGGTTGCCGATGACCTAGCCGACAATCTCGATCACCGCGCCCGCGAAGATGATGGACCGATTGAGGTGCGCTCGGTGGCGCGGGCACTCAACCGGACCGCCGCTCGCCTATCGACACTAATTCGCCGGCAGGAGCGTGTTGCTGAGGATGCGTCTCACCATCTGCGCACCCCATTGACCGGCGTGCGACTTCGGGTTGAGGCGATTGAAGACCTTGCACCGACTCCCCAGTTGCGAGCTGAGGCCAGCGCAGCCATCGTGGAGATTGATCGGTTAACCCGGCGCATTGAGCAGATTCTTGCTCTCGCTCGATCAGATGCTGGTTCAGATCTAGGGCGGGTTGACCTGTGTGAAGTGGTGCGGCAACGAGTTGCGGCGCTGCAACCACAGGCGCAAGAGGCCCACGTGCGCATAGAGGTGAACCTGCCCAGCGACACTGTTCTTGTCCTGGCTGGTGAGAGTGCTGCTGCCCGGGTGTTGGACGAACTTCTGGGTAATGCGATGGCGTACGCGGCCTCTGTGATGGTCGTGACGGTGACGGTTGATGGAGAGTTCGCCCAGATCACGGTCGCCGACGATGGACCTGGAATATCCGCGGATGAGTTCGAGTCAATTTTTGAGCGGTTTGCTCGGGGTGTCGATGCTGCGGCCGGTGGCAGTGGACTGGGGCTGGCTTTGGTTCGAGAAACGGCACGCTCCGTGGGTGGAGACGCGTGGGCCCAGCAGGGCGACCTGGGAGGTCTGGCCGTGACGACGCGTTGGCCGTTGCTTCCATGATTGGCGGGCGGCCATTGTTATTCGCGGTGCAGGCCGAGGTCCCATTCACCAGCAAGTTGTTGGAGTACGGATGCGGCCGCAGCGATATCGGCACCCTGCCCGGCGGCGTAACCAAGCAGAAACGTGGTGATTGGCGCGGCCGGCCGGTTGACCGCATGGGCGGCATCTCGAGCGATGTCTAACAGCAGTTGCTGATCAACCTCAGGAACGGTGACTCCCGTCTGCGTCTGCAGGGCTGACCGAGCAGCACTCGTCCAGTGAGTGAGTTCGTCATGTGTCATGCTGCCATCTTGACACCAGTGTCAACTTGACACTAACGTCAAGTTTATGGCGCCGGTGCTCACCACCCGGGTAGATGCGAACTCCTCTACCTACCGCGATAACCACGCGGCGATGATGACCGCATTGGCTGAGCTCGACGAGCTCAACCAGCGGGTTGTCGGCGGCGGGGGCAGCGACGATCCGGACAAGAACGCCCGCTCCGTTGCGCGCCATCGCAGTCGGGGCAAAATGCTGCCGCGCGAGCGCATCAACGGCCTCCTCGACGTAGGTTCACCATTTCTTGAATTGAGTCCGCTTGCGGGCTGGGGCACCGATGACCCGCTCGGCGCAGGAGTGGTGGCCGGCATCGGCCGGGTGCACGGGTCTGACGTCATGATCGTGGCCAATGACCCCACGGTCAAAGGAGGCGCTCAAGGCCCCAGCGCGGTAGCAAAAGGGCTGCGCGCGATGGATATTGCCCGCGAAAACCGCCTGCCCTTGGTCAACCTCACCGAATCCGCAGGAGCAGACCTGCCCAAGCAGGCTGAGATTTTCGTGCCGGGAGGTGCCAGTTTTCGCAACCTCACCCAGTTGTCCGCCGCTGGCATCCCCACCATCACTCTCGTGTTCGGCAGCAGTACCGCCGGCGGCGCTTACGTGCCGGGCATGAGCGACTACGTCGTGCTCGTTCAAGATGCCGCGCGCGTGTACTTGGGTGGTCCGCCGCTGGTCAAGATGGCCATCGACGAAGATGCCGATGAAGAGTCGTTGGGTGGCGCTGACATGCATGCGCGAACCTCGGGGCTAGCCGACTACCTCGCTCGCGATGAGCACGACGCACTCCGCATCGGTCGCGACATCATCGCCCACCTGCGGCTGCCGCGGGCCGGTGGCGGCCAAGAGCGAATCGCGAAACCGCCACGCTTCAGTGCTGACGAACTCCTCGGCATCGCCAGCGCCGATGTTCGTCAACCCTTCGATGCCCGTGAGGTGCTCGCTCGCATCCTCGACGATAGTGAATTCGAGCAATTCAAGCCGTTATATGGATCAACCCTCGTGACCGGCTGGGGCCATCTTGGCGGGTATCCGGTGGGAGTACTTGCCAACAATGGCATTTTGTTCAGCGAGGAAAGCCATAAGGGCGCCCAGTTCATTCAACTATGCAACCGCATGAACGTGCCCATCATCTTCGCTCAAAACATCACCGGATTCATGGTGGGCACTCAATACGAACAGGGCGGCATCATCAAAGATGGCGCTAAGTTGATCAACGCTGTCAGCAACTCGACCGTCCCGCACCTGACCCTCATGATGGGCGCCTCCTATGGCGCCGGCAACTACGGCATGTCGGGTCGTTCCTATAACCCCCGGTTCGTCTTCACCTGGCCTAATCACCGCATCGCCGTTATGGGCGCCAAACAACTGGCTGGCGTTTTGACGATTGTGGCGCGACAAAAAACCGAAGCTGCTGGTGCAGAGTTTGATGAAGCAGCATTCGCTCCCCTTCGAGATACCTTCGAGCAGCAGGTGGAGAGCCAATCAACGGCCCTCTATGCCACGGGTCACCTGTGGGATGACGGAATCATCGACCCACGCGATACCCGAACAGCACTCACGATGGCGCTATCGGCCGTTCATAACGCCCCCGTTACCGGAACTGACGCCTTCGGCGTCTTCAGGATGTGATGACACGCGTGAAGCGCATTCTTATTGCCAACCGCGGGGAAATCGCCCGACGTATCACGCGCACTGCTCATCGCATGGGCCTACAGGTCGTCGCCGTTCACTCTGACGCCGATACGCACGGGCCATTTGTCAGTGATGCGGATCTAGCGGTTGCGTTGCCGGGCAACACAAGTGCGGACACGTACTTGAATATCCCGGCGATTATCGAAGCGGCGTCTCGCAGCGGGGCCGACTCCATTCATCCAGGCTACGGGTTTCTCTCGGAGAGCCCCGACCTTGCCGAGGCTGTTGTTGGTGCTGGTCTGACGTGGATTGGGCCAACGCCATCCTCGATTCGCTCCATGGCGCTGAAGATTGAGGCCAAACGCCTGGCAGCTGAGGCAGGTGTGCCACTGGTGCCGGGGGCGGAGCTTCCTAGTGATGCCTCTGCGGAACTCATTGCCCAACGGGGTGACGACGTCGGATATCCGCTGCTCGTTAAGTCATCAGCAGGTGGTGGCGGCAAGGGAATGCGAGTCGTGACGGATGCGACGCAGATCGTTGAATCGGTCGCTGCCGCCCGCCGCGAAGCCGCAAGTTCTTTTGGTGATTCAACGGTCTTCTTGGAACGGTATTTGCAGGGCGCAAAGCACATCGAAGTCCAGATATTCGGTGATACACATGGCCGCGTCGTTCACCTATTTGAGCGAGATTGTTCAATCCAGAGACGCCACCAGAAAGTCATCGAATTGGCCCCGGCTCCTACCCTGCGGCCCGAAACTGCAGCAGCCATGTTTCATGCCGCCACATCATTGGCTCGTGTGATCGGTTACCAAGGAGCCGGCACCGTGGAGTTCCTTGTCGCTGATGATCTGAAAAATATTGGTACACAACAGTTCTACTTCCTGGAGATGAACACTCGCTTGCAGGTGGAACACGCGGTCACCGAAGCCATCACCGACCTCGACCTGGTCGAATGGCAGATCAGAGTTGCTCGCGGTGAACCCCTGCCACTTCAGCAAGAACAGATCACTCGACATGGTCAAGCGATTGAGGTTCGTTTATATGCTGAGGATCCAGCCCGCGGATACTTGCCGAACACCGGAACACTGGCCAGGTTTGACATTCCTGGCACGGTGCGTACGGATTCCTCAGTTGAGCCCGGCACTGTGGTCAGTGCGTTCTACGACCCGATGCTTGCGAAGGTCATCGCCCATGAGACCGATCTGCACACGGCGACCGATGTTCTGCGTGACGCGCTTAACCGGGCCGATATCGCCGGTGTTGTCACTAATCGCGAGTCACTCATCGCCGTACTTTCCTCATCGGCTTTCGCCGAGTCGCGCACACCAACGGACTTCCTGGACCAGCATCCAGAACTCCTGGCACCCAGGCTGCCTACCGACGTGATCTGCAGGCATCTGGCCGCCGCTGCAATCGCGGCTACGCCGATGGCGGAGGTGCCTACAGGTTGGCGCAATGTTGTTGCGGTGCCTGAGGTTCATCACTTGACCGATGAGCGAGGCCTGGTTAACCATGAGGTCCAGGTGCGATGGACTCGAGACGGGGTTCAAATACAGATTGTCGGCCTCGATGACGAGATCACCTACGCCGTCCATGACGAAACCGATCCGACTTGGTCGACCACGCAAGTCGTTCGTCGCTTCACCATGACGAACGCCGGGTTGACCCATCGATACGTGGTGACCATTGACCGCCAATGGCTGAGCGTTGCCGACGGCACGTGCACGACGCAGTGGTGTGTGCTTCCTCGATATGCCACAGGCGCTGAATCGGGCGCGTCGGCAGGCGGACCCACGACACCGGTGCCCGGCACTGTCACGATGATTGATGTCTCGGTGGGAGACCGCGTAGTGGCGGGACAAAGTCTGGTGGTGCTTGAGGCCATGAAGATGGAGCACCGAATTCTCGCTGAGATCGACGGCATCGTTGAACAAGTTCTGGTGCGCGTTGGCGAGTCGGTCGAGGCACACACGGTTGTAGCTGTTGTGAATTCGATTGCTGATGCTCCCCCGGCGACGACGAGTGGTTCGTTGCCATGACCCGACCGATTCGAATTGCGAACTGCTCTGGCTTTTTCGGTGATCGCTTGTCAGCGGCACAAGAAATGGTTGAGGGCGGCCCCATTGATGTTCTAAGCGGCGACTGGCTAGCCGAGCTCACCATGTTGATTCTGGCCCGTCAACGCATGAAACATGGGCCGGGCGCGGGCTATGCGCGCACGTTCATCACCCAGATGGAACAGACCCTCGGCCGCTGTCTCGATCGGGGCATCAAAGTGATCAGCAATGCCGGTGGCCTCGACCCGCAGGGATGTGCAGATGCGCTCATCGACGTTGCTGCGGAACTGGGTTTGTCACCGCGAATTGCGGTGGTGACCGGCGACGATCTCATGGACGCACTGACTTCGTTACATGCTGCGGGTGAGGAGTTTCGCAACGTTGATACCGACGAATCCCTGGTTGATGTCGATGCACATCTGTTGACCGCAAATGCATACCTCGGGGGAGCACCCATTACAGCGGCCTTGGATGCCGGCGCCGATGTTGTGATCACCGGTCGCGTTACGGATGCGGCACTCACGGTCGGCCCGGCTGCATGGTGGCACGGCTGGAACTACGACACGGATTTTCATGAAATTGCAGGAGCCATCGTGGCCGGACACGCAATTGAGTGCGGCGCTCAGGTCACCGGTGGTAATTACTCGTTCTTCACCGATATCCCTGACCTGTCCCATCCGGGTTTCCCGATCGCCGAGGTTGCAGCAGATGGAAGCAGTGTCATCACCAAACACGAGAGCACACCCGGTCTAGTAAGTGTGGGCACCGTCACCGCTCAATTGCTGTACGAAATCGGTGGCCCTGCCTATGCCAATCCTGATGCGATCGCGCATTTTGACACCATTGAGCTTAGGCAGTTGGCTCCCGATCGCGTGCAGATTTCAACCGTTCAGGGCAGCCCGCCCCCACCAACGCTCAAGGTTTCGGCCACGTATGTGGGTGGTTTGCGCAACTCCATGACCATCGTCATGACAGGTACTGACCGCGAGGCCAAAGCTAATCTCATCTTGAAGACGGTTGCTGGCATCAACCTGACACACATTAACGAGCCCGATCTCGCTGCGCTCTCGACTCTGGATGTAGCCGAACTTGCTGTGTACTGGGATGACACGGCCATTGACGATCCACTCACGACCGCTGCCGCCCAGTCGCACCTACGCATTGTGGTTCGCGACAACAACCCCGCAAAGATCGCAAAGGCCTTCACCGCTCCGATCGTCCAAGCAGCACTCAGTAGTTTCCCGGGTATGTTTCCCACCGCCCCACCCGCCGAACCCGCGCCATACGGCGTGTATTGGCCGACGAGCGTTGGTCGCGAACACGTGCACCCGCAGGTGACCATCGATGGCCAGGTGATCGGATGAATACCGGTTCTCTCACCACTCATGCCGTTCTCGGTAGTCTCCTGGGCGCCCGCAGCGGTGATAAAGGCGGAGCAGCCAATGTGGGAGTGTGGATTCCCGTCGCGGTGCCCGCGCGCCAGGAGGCATACGACTGGATTGACCAATGGCTCACTGTTGGGCGTCTGCATGACTTACTGCCAGAGACCCGAAACTTGGTAACACACCGGTACGCCCTGCCGAACATCTTCGCCCTGAACTTTGTGATTGAAGGTTTCTTGGGCCGTGGAGTATCTGAGAATGCACTGCTTGACCCGCAGGCAAAGGGCCTTGGCGAACACCTTCGGGCACGCGTCGCCCCCATCCCTGCATGGTTGCTTCCGGCGGCGGATGTGAACCTGGCATGACCGCTCAACCGCTAACCGATCGCGGACGACGCACTCAGATGGCCCTGGTTGACGCCGCCCGAAAAGTATTTGAGGCGAAGGGTTTCGATGGCACGCGCATGGGTGATATTGCTGAGGCTGCCGGGGTGAGTCATGGCACGGTGTACACGTGGTTTGACACGAAAGAGGCCGTACTCGCAGCCGTGGCCGACTCGACGATTGCCGAGCTCTATGAGGGCATGCGCACTCCATCGGGCGCTACCGCCCTTGACCGAATCGCGCGCGCGAATCGTTCCTATCTAGATACTTACCGCGATCATGCCCGTCTCCTTGAGGTGGTAGAGCAGGCCTCAATGACGCACCCAGAGTTCAGAACTCTGCTCGCCGACTTACGTGCGACCCACGTGAAGCGGGTATCAGGCACGATCGGCAGATTGCAAAGCGACGGCTTAGCCACGGCGTCCCTAGATCAAGACATCGCGGCGGCCGCGTTGTGCGCCATGGTCGAAGGCTTTGCTCGTCACTGGTTTGGTCGTGGCGAGATTTACGACGAGACCCAAGCCGTGGACACCTTGACCGCACTATGGGCAGCTGCCCTTTCCCTGCAGGAGGAGAAATGAAGTTCACCGAAGAGCACGACAGTTTTCGTAGCACAGTGCGCCGCTTGGTGGACGAAGAAATCAACCCGTACGTCGATGAATGGGAGGCCGCCGGCATCTTCCCGGCCCATGAACTCTTCGCGAAGCTGGGAGCCGTTGGCGCCCTCGGGCTCGAGTACGACGAGGAGTACGGCGGCAGTGGTGCCGACCATTCCTTCACCTTCGTGTTGGCCGAGGAATTGGGTCGTTGCAACGCTGCTGGTATTCCGATGGCGATCGCTGTGCAAACCTCCATGGCAACCCCGGCACTGGCCCGATACGGAAGCGATGACCTCAAGCGTCGTTGGCTTGAGCCCACACTGAAGGGTGAGATGGTCTGCTCCATTGCGGTAAGCGAGCCGGACGCTGGTTCTGATGTTGCGGGTATTTCAACCCACGCCGTGCTTGATGGTGACCAATACATCATCAACGGTCGAAAGATGTGGATTACCAATGGAACACAGGCAGACTGGATTTGCCTGTTGGCTCGAACTGACCCAATGTCCAAACCTGGTGACTATCACGGCATGAGCCTCATCGTCGTGCCCACTGATACACCTGGATTCAGCGTCAGTCGCAAGATCGACAAGATGGGCAACCGTTCGTCTGATACCGCCGAACTGGTTTTTGATGATGTTCGAGTACCCGCGTCAAACGTCATCGGTGAGCCCGGCAAGGGATTCCAGCAGCAGATGGCACAGTTTCAAGACGAGCGCCTCGTGGGTGCGTACATCGCCGTGTCCGGTGCGCGCCGTGCATTAGATCGCACGAAGCACTACCTGCAAGAGCGTGCCGCATTCGGTAAACCACTGCTCGCCAATCAAGCTCTTCAGTATCGGCTCGCCGAGCTCTATGCAGATGTTGACACCGTCGACGGTTTCCTCAGATATGCCGCACAGCGTTATCTCGATGGTTATGACGTCACTCGGGAAGCGAGCGTGGCCAAGCTCAAGGTGGGCCGGCTTGTGCGTGAGGTGGCCGATGCATGCGTTCAATTCCACGGCGGCATGGGCTACGCCGAAGAGATGTGGGTGGCGCGGTATTTTCGTGATGCACGCCTGGTGTCGATCGGTGGCGGTGCCGATGAGGTGATGCTCCGGATCATCACGATGTTGGAAGGTATGGGTAAGAAGTGAACGATTCAGCTGTCACGTGCGTGATCAACGATTCCGTTGCCCTCATCACGCTCAACCGGCCAGATACCAAGAACCGCCTCGATGCTGAAGGAATGGCGAGCCTGCTGGGTCACCTGCAGGCAACGGCGGCAGATGATGATGTTCGAGTCGTTGTCATCACCGGTACCGGTACAACTTTTTGTGCAGGAGCAGATTTAGCCGGTGCGGTCGCTGCGACGAAAGGCGGATTCGCATCAGGTGGCACCCAGGCGCTCGTCGATGTGCTGAGCGCGATGCTCGACCACCCCAAGCCGATCATCGGCAAAATCCAGGGTCATGTTGCCGGTGGCGGTAATGGGCTGGTGGCGGCCTGCGATATCGCCGTGTCGACGAGTGAAGCGAAGTACGCGTTCTCTGAGGTTCGGCTCGGGTTGGCACCGGCTGTGATTGCCTCGGTCTGCATCCCGCGGATGAATCCCCGTGATGCTGCCGAGTTGCTCCTGACCGGTGAGCGAGTGAGTGCCGAGCGAGTGCTTCGTGCGGGTCTGATCACGGCCGTGGCGCAAGCCGATGCTCTTGACGCCGTCGTGGCCAACTACGTCACGGCACTGTGCAGCGGTGGGCCATTAGCGCTGACAGCCACTAAGGAGTTGTTGCGTCGGGTGCCAACCTTGTCTCGAGACGAAGCGTTTGCGTGGACGAGTCAGCTATCTGCCGAGCTATTCACCTCCGCAGAGGCGCGACTTGGCATGACTGCTTTCTTGACCAAGCAGCTTCCGCCCTGGCATCCGCAGACGACCAACGACTAGGCGAATCCGGCGCGTTCGGCGTCGCTGGCAGTGTCAATGTCTCCCGCCGCCTCCCAGGTATCGGGTAGGTCGACAAGAGTCAGGTTCTCCAAGAGTTGCCGCATCGAAGCCCCGGTTGCTTCCCCGAGTTGTTCCAGGGCCAGTGACAGGCTCGTGGTGCGATACATCGCACACAGGGGCTGCCGTTTTCCCCGGGCATCCACGACAATCACCCCGTCTTGTCCCGCTGCAAGCCGTACTCGATGGGCGAGCAACGCGGGGACAGCCAGCGGACCTTTCGGGGCATCTCCTGCCATCAGCACGGTCCACTCCGCTTCGACACCTTCAAGGGCGGCCTTGATGCCGGCGACTGGCCCTCCCCCGGGTGGTTGTTCCCCCACCCACATGAAATCGCCAGTGATCTCATCGCGCATGGGCCCCGCCAACCGCAGTGGAGCGATAGAGAATGGCGCCAATTGGTCGAGGATCACCTGGAGCAGGGTGCGGTCGCCCTGACGTAACGAAAGTTTGTCGCGCCCCATCCGATGTGACCGGCCGCCGGCCAGAACAACGATCGCCATCGTTGGTTCAGCGATCCTTCTCCGGCGTGTCACGCCGGTAATTCTCCCACGCGTCGGGAAAGGCGTAGGGTGTCGTCATGAAGAAATTACTGCTTGTGCTGCTTGGTCTAGGTGCCATCGGTGCCGTTGTCTACATCGTGTCGCAGCGTAACTCTGAATAACGCCAGCATGAGCGCCGCCAATCGCACGGTTATGGTCATCGAGGACGATGAGGCCATTCGCCTCGTGCTGCGCACATTCCTCGAAGAAGAGGGTTATCGGGTGGTCGAGGCCGTTACGGGCGAACAGGGGCTGGTCATCGTTCAAGATGAACAACCAGATGTTGTGCTCGTCGACCTGCGACTTCCCGGCATCCACGGGTTCGACGTTATTCGTAGCCTGCGAGGGCAAAGCGCAGTTCCGATCATCGTCGTAACGGCTCAGGCCGATAGCCACGATGTCGTGGCGGGGCTTGAAGCGGGTGCTGACGACTACGTCACGAAGCCGTTTGTGGCCAAAGAACTTTCCGCGCGAATTCGCTCTCAGTTGCGCCGGACCACAACGACTGAAGAAGAACCGGCGACTTTGAGTTGTGGGCCCATCGAGGTTCACCCAGACACGGCCGAGGTCATGCTCAATGGAGAGCCAATTATGTTGTCTCGCATTGAATTTCGAGTTTTGCAGGAACTCGTTCTTGCACGCGGTCGGGTCTTGAGTCGTGATGAACTTCTGCGCCGCGTGTGGGGCTACGGCAACGCTGGCGATGGGCGCGTGGTCGATAACTTGATCTATCGGCTGCGATCAAAGATCGAAATTGACCCGGCCAACCCCACTCATCTGGTGACTGTTCGCGGATTCGGCTACCGCCTGAAGGACTGACCGGTCATGACCATCGGTACGTCATGAAGCTTGGCCTGCGCGCTCGCGTTGCCCTTACTTTCGGCATCCTCTCCCTTGTTGTCGCTGTTGCTGTCTCGGGCACCACCTATGCGCTTGCCCGCGTATACCTGCTGAATCAACGCGAGACTGCTGCCCTGACCCGCGCCCTTCTCGATGCCAGAGCGGCGAGTGCAAGTCTCGATGCGGGCACCGATCCGGCCAAAGTGCTTGATCAAATTCCGTCCGTCGGCACGTCCCAGCCACTGTTATTCGTTGACGGCGAATGGTTCACGACGGGCGTCACGGTGTCACCAGAATCCCTTCCCCCAGACCTCACCGCGGTCACTGCCGAGGCAGGTGGTGCCTGGCAGCGGTTCGGTGTTGGTTCTGATCCGTATCTGGCCGTTGCCGTCGCATTACCCGCAGGCCTGTACGTCGAGGTATTCCCGCTACTAGACCTAGAAACCACCTTCGTCATAGCGGGCTGGGTCGTGTTCGGGCTGGCCGTGATGTCCTTTGGTGTTGGTGGTGGTGTTGGTCGCTACGCCGGCATCAGAATCCTGCGACCGTTGCGCAAGATTTCCGATGGCGCCCAACAGGTAGCAGCCGGTGACTATTCGGTTCGGTTGCAGGCAACCGGCGATGCTGATCTAGATCAGATCAGCGATTCCTTCAACGAAATGGCTATCGCGGTTCAATCACAGATTTCCCGCGAACGACGCTTCACGGCCAATGTGAGCCACGAGCTTCGCTCACCCCTCACCTCCGTTTTGGGCACAGCAGAGTTGCTCGAGCGTCGCCGAGACTCCTTTGATGAGCGTGACGCGAAGATCGTTGATGTGTTAGCCAGACAGGTACGCCGGATGTCGCAAATGGTGCTCGACCTGCTCGAGATTTCAAGTGTCACTGCCGATAGTGATCTGCAGTGGGAAACCGCCGACATCATGTCCTTGTGCGCGAGGGTACTCGATGATCGGGGTCTGCCCGAACACCTGCTGCATGGCAAATCCACGCTCGTGCACACCGATGCTCGAAGATTTGAGCGCATTTTGGGGAACCTGGTCGACAATGCACAGCGTCATGGAGGTGGGGTGTCGCGCATCGAAATCACGCCGCCAGCCGGTGACCCCCAGGCTGTCGTCATTACCGTCGACGACGAAGGACCAGGCATCGACAAGGAGGAGGCCATGCGGTTGTTCGAGCCTTTTGCTCGCGGGTCTGGCTCCGCCGGTACCGATGGCGCCGGCCTGGGCCTAGCGCTGGTGCGCGAACAGTCCCGGCGCCTTGGAGCTGAGGTCGTGATCAGTGAGAACCCAGCTGGCCAGGGTGCCCGATTTACGCTGACGATGCCGGTGGGTGAAGCGTGAGAAGAACCCTGGTGTTGGCTCTGGCAGGGGTGCTGACCATGTGTGTCTCCGCCTGTGGGGTGCCCTTGGAATCAAGCGCACAACCTCTGCCCGAGGGCGCACTTCCCACCGTGAGTCCCACCCCGAGTCCCACGGACACATCCACGCCCAATCCGTCACCAGAAACTGCTCGTTTATGGTTTGTCAGAGACGACAATGTGGTGCCGGTGTCGGGCGATGTTGCGGGCACTGAGCCGCAGCAACTTCTTGACGCACTCGCCCAGGGCCCGCCCGCTGACACGACGGATTTGCGTACGCTCCTGGCTGATCCGCTAACGGGTGATCCGTTTTTACGATCGGTACCGACCGATCCAGAGCGCGAGGGCATCGTGACGGTGGAGGCGTCGGCCGACTTCACATCGTTGCCACCGAGCGAACAGGTGCTGCTCCTTGGCCAGGTGGTCTTGACACTGACCGGCGTGCGCACCACCAGCGGTGTTCTCGTTGTGAACGAGCAGGGTGAGCAACTCGCCGTTCCGTTACCCGATGGCCGCCTCTTGGATGGCCCGGCCACGGCCGCGGACTATCGATCCCTTGTCCGCCCCGGATAAGCGACTCCGTCATGCACAATGAGGAATGGTTCGATGAAGTCTTTGCCGCCCATGCAGTTGCGGTGCACAGGTTTTTACGTCGTCGCCTAAACACCACCCAGGGCATAGTCGGCGCCGATGACCTGACGGCGGAAGTATTCGCCATCGCCTGGCGGCGCCGTGCTGACGTACCCGACGATGCAGCGTTGCCGTGGTTGTACGCCACCGCCCGCCGAGTAGCCGCAAATCATTTCCGAAGGGTTAGCAAGGACTCGGTCACAGATCATTCGTTTGACACGACCGACGAAGCGGTGGATGTGGGGGCCGATCCGGCTGAATTGGTCTCCTCGAGCGACGAACTCACCAGTGCTTGGCGACAATTGAGTGCCCGAGATCGACAGGTTTTGGCGTTGGTGGCATGGGAGGGACTCACTGAGGCAGAGGTTGCCGTTGTTTTGGATATGTCGGTCGGTGGCGCCTCCGCTGCCATTTCGCGTGCACGCCAGCGGCTTTCTGAGCAACTCGAAGGCTAGCGAGCGCGAACCGCGCCGGGCACCAGCCAGGCATTGCCACGCGCGCGCCAGCCAAGAATCACCACGCGCAGCAGAAGGAACCAAGCGATTGCCCACCAAATACCCGTGATACCTAGGTCGTAATGCACGACCGACCAGGCCGCAGGAATGAACCCGGCCAGAACACCAATTTGAGCCCAGGCCAGGAAGCGAGTATCGCCTGCACCGATCAGTACCCCATCGAGAGCAAAGACTATTCCGGCGAGGGGCTGTTGCACCGCGACGACGAATAGTGCTCCACTCATGATCGCAATAACCGCGGGATCGGCACTAAACCACGACGGTAGCCACGGTTGCATGGCCACCACGAGCACACCGAGCACCACACCCATCCATACCGACCACCAAATGAGTCGGCGCGTGACGAGGCGCGAAGAAGAAATGTCGTTGGCTCCCAGCATTTTTCCTAGCAGCGCCTGACCGGCGATAGCGAGTGCGTCAAGGGCGAGTGCCAGAGCGAAGAACAGCGTGGCTGTGACGTGGTAGGCAGCGAGGTCAGCGTCGCCAATACGCGCGGCAACGCCGGCAGCAATAAGGAAAACCAGGCGAAGTGCGATGGTGCGCACAAAGAGTGGCACCCCATCGCGCGCCGAACGCAGCACACCGGCGCCGGTGGGGATGAGACTGATGCGTTCGCGGTGAGCAAGTCGCAGCAGGACGGCACCGTAGGCGATGAGGCCGAGCAGTTCGGCGAGTGCTGTGCCCAAAGCCGAACCGGCGATGCCCCAACCGAGGCCGAGTACGAACACCAAACTCAGCACAAGATTGAGACCAACCTGGGCCAGGGTGACGATCAGCGTGGTGCGTGTGTCTTGTAGGCCGCGCAGTACACCGACACCGGCAAGCACGCCGAGCATTGCCGGGAGGGATAACGCAACGATGCGCATGTACGTGACGGCAAAGTCACTGACCTCCCCGGTGGTGCCAAGCGCGGTGGTCAGCGTTGGTGCGGCGAACCACACCACGGCGCCGAGTACGGCACCCAGGCCAAGGCCAAGGAGCATGCCCTCGAGGCCCTGGGCGAGTGCACCGGGGCGGTCACCGGCACCGATTAGGCGGGCGACGGCAGCTGTGGTGGCGTAGGCCAAGAACACACACAATCCGACGATGGCCGCGACAACCGTGGTGGCGGCGCCTAAGCCTGCGAGTGGAGCAGTGCCCAAAGTGCCCACGATGGCGGCATCAATGAGTAGGAACACCGGATGCGCCACGAGGGCTCCGAAGGCCGGCACGGCCAGCCGCAGGATGTCCTTATCCCAGGCGCGGCGGCGTCGGCGGCGCTCATCGCGCATGGGTGAACGCCCCTGCGATAACCCCGGCTCAGCCACAGACCCGACCGTACTCCGGTGGACAACGAGTCCCCTTTTGTTCATCTTGGGGTTCCTTGATCGTCATCACTCAACCAATTGTTACCCACAGGCCGTGGAGAAAGGTTTCACACGTCGTAGGCTTGTAGATGTGGAAAAATGTCCGTCATCCCCAGGTCTATCCACAACATGCAAGCAGGCATCGTGGCGTGTCTCCCCGGTTTATCCACAGGAGCGTCCACAGGGGTCATAGACAGCGCGACTGCTAGCCCCTAGCGTTCACTCCGGTCAGGCACAGCCGGCTGCCAAGGCGCCGATGTCAGACCCACACGGTAGACACATCTTCATCTGCGCGGGCGAGTCATGTCGTTCATCTGAATCGGGAGGTTCATCTTGAGTGTGGCCGAATTGCCCTCTGCTTCGCGCGAGGCCTTTGACCGCACCCCACCTCAGGATCTCCACGCCGAACAGTCGGTTCTTGGCGCCATGATGCTCAGCAAAGACGCCATCGCCGATGTCGTGGAAGAACTCCGCATCGACGACTTCTACAAGCCGGCCCACGCCACCGTCTATGCGGCTGTGCTCGATCTTTACAGCCGAGGCGAGCCAGCCGATGCGGTCACCGTGGCCAATGAACTCACCCGCACCGGCGAACTCAATCGCATCGGTGGCACGCCCTATCTGCACACGCTGGTCTCACTTGTGCCCACGGCCGCTAACGCGAGTTACTACGGCCGCATCGTCAAGGAACGATCCGTTTTGCGTCGGCTAGTCGAGGCGGGCACTCGCATCGTGTCGATGGGTTACTCGGGTGAGGGTGAGGTCGACGATGTTGTCGATCGTGCCCAGGCCGAGGTATACGAGGTCACCGAAAGACGCACCAGCGAGGATTACCTGCCGCTGCGTGACCTCATGGATGGTGCACTCACGGAGATCGAGGCCATCTCCAACCGCGGTGGCCAGATGGTGGGTGTGCCAACAGGTTTTGCTGATCTTGATTCCCTCACTAATGGTCTTCATGCCGGGCAATTGATCATTCTTGCGGCCCGACCCGCACTCGGTAAGTCAACGCTGGCGCTCGATATTGCGCGTTCGGCCAGCATCAAGCACAATCTGACCAGCGTGATTTTTTCCCTGGAGATGAGCCGCAACGAGATCATCATGCGGCTGCTATCTGCCGAAGCGCAGGTGGCGTTGCACCATATGCGCGCGGGTTCAATGTCTGACAACGACTGGACAAAACTGGCGGCCAAGATGGGCACCGTGAGTGAGGCGCCACTGTTCATTGACGACTCCCCGAACTTGACCATGATGGAGATTCGCGCCAAGTGTCGCCGATTGAAGCAACGTCATGACCTACGCCTGGTGGTGGTCGACTACATGCAGCTCATGACCAGTGGCAAGCGGGTCGAGAGCCGCCAACAGGAGGTATCGGAGTTTTCCCGCTCACTGAAGTTGCTGGCCAAGGAATTAGAGGTTCCGGTGATCGCCGTCAGCCAGCTCAATCGCGGCCCCGAACAGCGCACCGATAAGCGACCCATGCTCGCTGACTTGCGCGAGTCAGGCAGCCTTGAGCAAGACGCTGACATGGTCATCCTGCTGCACCGCGAAGACGCCTACGAGCGTGAGTCCCCGCGCGCGGGTGAAGCCGACTTCATCGTGGCTAAGCACCGCAACGGACCTACCTCGACAATCACCGTTGCCTTCCAAGGCCATTACAGCCGCTTCGTCGACATGGCCCAGCAGTAGCGATCGTCGATGATCACGCCCGCGAAACGATGGGCGGTGGTGGGTGACTGATCCAGTGTTTGTTGTTGTGTTGGTTGGTGAATTGTAGGCCTTGGTTGGCGTTGCCTGCGATGTGCCGGTGGTGGTAGTAGCACAGGCCGGCGAGGTTGGTCATGGTGGTGTGACCGCCGTGGGAGGCGTAGATGATGTGGTGGACCTCGTCGATGCGTTGACGACAGTGGGGGAACCGGCAGTGGGTGTCGCGGGAGATGACTGCTTTGCGGATGTG
>JAFMCH010000044.1 GCA_017857875.1 Actinomycetota bacterium
AAGCCCGACGCGACCGTAGGGTTGACGACGTGACCACATTGCTTCTGATTCGCCACGGACGTTCTTCCGCCAATACGGCCGGAATCCTTGCCGGGTGGACTCCTGGAGTACATCTAGACGAGGTCGGGCAACGACAGGCCGCGACCTTGGCGTCGAGGCTGCGGGAGATTCGACTGACGCGCATCGTGGCGAGCCCGCTAGAGCGCACCATTGAGACCGCTGAATACATCGCCGAGGACCAAAAGCGTGTGCTCGACATCGACACGGATGCACGTATCGGCGAATGTCACTACGGGGACTGGACCGGCCAATCGCTGACCAAACTTGTGAAAAAACCGCTGTGGCCGACGATTCAGGCCCACCCCAGCGCCGTGACCTTTCCTGGTGACGACGGTGAGGCCATGGTCCAGATGCAGGCCCGGGCGGTTGACGCCGTGCGTGATTGGAATCGCAGCCTGCGGCGCAACGCCGTCTACGCAATGATCAGTCATGGGGATGTGATCAAGGCGATCCTGGCTGACGCCCTGGGGATGCATCTTGATCAGTTTCAGCGCATTCAGGTTGATCCGTGTTCGCTGTCGGTGATTCGTTACAGCCAGTTGCGGCCTTTCGTACTGCGCATGAACGACTCGGGCGCTGATTTGAGTTTCACGCAGCCACCACGTAATGCAGGGTCATCGTCCGATGGTGCTATTGGTGGAGGGGCTGGTACGAATCGGGAAGAGACCGGAGGCGGTAAACGCAAGGCTTCGTCGGTCGCCGGTAAGGTCACGTCGTGAGTCGCCGCATCTGGACCTTCAGCCCGCCCACCAGATGTGTGATTGGCACCGTTGGTCTGCCCGGTGAACGGACGTTCTACCTCCAGGTCAGCGACGAGACGGCGATCGTGTCTTTGCGGATCGAGAAGCAGCAGGCTGATTTGTTGGCGTCACGGATCCTGGAGATCCTTGCTGAGGTCGGCCTACCCACCAGCACATCAACTGCCTCAGACGCCGATGCGGGCCCCCTGACGACCCCGGTTGAGGAGGATTTCAGCGTTGGCGCCATCGGGCTGGCCTGGGACCCGCAGTCTCAGTCGGTGATCATCGAGGCCCATGATGAGCAGGCAGCCGAGGCAGCAGAGCTAGGTGATGACGATGACGAGGCCGGCGACACGGTCCGCGTCTTTTTATCTGTTGATCAAGCGGCCGCGTTTTGCGCACGCACGAAATCAGTCGTCGCGGCGGGTCGCCCACCATGCCCACTGTGCGGACTGGTGCTTGAGCCCACCGGACACATATGCCCACGCGCCAATGGCTATCGCCGACGCTAGGCGTACTCAACCATCATGTCTTCGCCGCATCACGTGGATCCTCGAACGTTGAGCGCAGCGCTAACGTCGGCGCCCCTGGAGATCATCGGGCAGCTATCCGGTGCATCCAATGCCACGTTGCTCTCTCGGATAGACGCCGCAGGTATCGAGATCCAATGCGTGTACAAGCCGCGCCGCGGTGAGCGTCCACTGTGGGACTTTCCTTCGGGCACTCTGTCCCACCGTGAAGTCGCGGCGTATGAGTTATCTCGAGCTGTCGGCTGGAATCTCGTGCCAACGACGGTGTGGCGAGAGGAGGGGCCGTACGGACCCGGTATGTGCCAAGAGTGGGTGGTTGACCATAGTGAGCAGCCTGCCTGCGATGTTGTGAGCCAAGGACAGGCGCCCGAGGGCTGGCATGTGGTCTTAGACGCGGAAACCTACGAGGGCGCCCCGGTGTCGTTGGTCCACGAAGATTCCGTTGAACTGCAACGGATGGCGCTGTTTGATTTCGTGGCCAACAACGCCGACCGTAAGGGTGGACACATATTGCGCCGCGAGAGTGGTGACCTCGTGGGCATTGATCACGGATTGACCTTCCACGAAGACTCGAAGTTGCGTTCGGTTCTGTGGGGATGGGAGGGGCAGGTGATTCCGCCGAACCTACTTGACGATCTCAGGGCGCTACAGCAAATGATGGCCTTAGGCGCGCCACCGCCCGGGGGCGCGTTGCCGAATAGTTTGACGAATACGTTGCCGAATACATTGTCAGAGCATCTGCGGCTATCGGAGATGACAGCCTTGACGCGGCGACTGGGGTCGGTCATCAGCTCCGGTGTTTTCCCCTCACCAAGCGACGACTACCCGGCCCTGCCTTGGCCGCCGGTGTAGGACGCAAGCGGCCGGATAGGCTCGCGCGGTGGAGTCATGGCCGAGTCCGAACGTGCCCGCTGTTGCTGGTGCCGGACCGGCACTTCGCATGTTTGACACCGCGACCGGACAAATTCGACCCATCACGCCTGGCCCCACCGCGTCGCTGTACGTGTGCGGAATCACCCCATACGACGCTACGCACTTGGGTCACGCCTTCACTTACCTCACCTTCGATCTGTTGCAGCGCAGCTGGCTTGATGCCGGACATGATGTGCACTACGTACAAAATGTCACCGATATCGATGACCCGCTCCTGGAGCGTGCAGTTGCCCGAGGTGAGGATTGGCGCGTCATTGCTGAGCGGGAAACGGAGCTCTTTCGCCACGATATGACGGCACTGGCGGTTCTTCCGCCTGCGAACTATCGCGGGGCGGTTGAAGCCATCCCATCGATCGCCGTCTACGTCGAACAGCTGCGGGTGAACGGCGTGGTCTATCAGGTCGATGAAGATCTCTATTTTGATATCTCGCAAGCCCCACGCTTTGGCGAGGTCTCGCGGTGGTCGGAGGAACACATGCTCAAGGTGTTCGCCGAGCGCGGGGGCGACCCTGAGCGACCGGGGAAACGTCATCCGCTGGATCCGCTGATGTGGCGGGCCAAACGTCCCGATGAGCCCGCTTGGGACACGCTTCTGGGCCATGGCCGTCCTGGCTGGCACATCGAATGTGTGGCCATCGCCCTGGATGATCTCGGCATGAGTTTTGACGTGCAAGGTGGCGGCAACGACTTGATATTCCCGCATCATGAGATGGGTGCCGCTCACGCCGAAGCGATAACTGGTAGCTGGCCCTACGCCCGTCATTACGTGCACGTGGGCATGGTGGGCTATGAAGGCCACAAAATGAGCAAGTCACGCGGCAACCTGGTGTTCGTATCGCGGCTACTGGCCGATGGCGTGGATCCCAATGACCTTCGCCTTGCTTTGGTGAGCCACCACTACCGCGAGGACTGGGAGTGGACTGAGGCGGATCTTGCAGGAGCCCGACAGCGGCGCGACATGTGGAGTATTGCCGCCAATTCGGGCTTCACGCGCGGCGCTGGCGAGGTCATCGATGCCATCAGGAGTTCCCTGGCCGATGATTTGGACACCACGTCGGCAATCAGCGCGATTGATGCTTGGGCTCGCGGATACGAAGAGCGATCACCTGGCCCAAGGGGTGACGGTGAACTGATGCGTGCAGCCATCGACGCATTGCTCGGCGTCCACCTCAGCCGCGCCGACTAACCACCCGAGTCGGGGCCGCGACGTCGTAGATAGCGCTCAAACTCCCGGGCAATGGCTTCTCCGCTTGCCTCAGGCAGGTCAGCGGTGTCTCGTGCCTGTTCGAGATGGCGCACATAGTCAGCAACATCCTCGTCCTCGGCAGCGAGTTCATCAACACCCACCTCCCAGGCATGGGCTTGTTCGATGAGATCACCCAGGGGCACAACAATGTCGAGTAAATCCTCAATGCGATGGACCAAAGCCAATGATGCCTTCGGTGATGGTGCTTGGGCGACATAGTGCGGAACGGCTGCCCACAGTGACACAGACGTGATTCCGCGCTGAACACAGTGGTGAGCAATGACACCCACAATGCCGGTCGGGCCCTCGTATTGGGAGGGCTCAATGGCCAAACTTCGTGCCGTGCCGCTGTCACCGGTCGACGCACTGACCGGAACCGGTCGCGTGTGCGGACTGTCTGATAGCAGGGCACCAAGTGTGACGACAAAATCCGCACCTAGCTCTACGGTGAGTCCGACGAGTTCGTCGGTGAAGCGTCGCCAGCGCATGTTGGGTTCGGTTCCGTGAACCAAAATTACGTCTCGTGGGGCTAGTGGTGGCGTAGCGACATAGATTCGAGTCGTGGGCCACGTCAGGCTGCGGACGCCATGGCTGTCGACCTCGATCATGGGTCGCGCCGCCTGATAGTCATAGAAGTCCTCGGCATCCACCTCGGCCAAAGGCGTGGCCTCCCACACGTCAATCAGATGCGCGATGGCACCCGAGGCGGCTTCACCGGCGTCATTCCAACCCTCGAACGCACAGATGACGACGGGGTCAGTGAGCTCAGGCAGGCTCTCGAACTCGATCACGCTGGCCCAGTCATCAAGGTATCGGGCACGACGGGCGTGGACATTGACACGACGCCGAGCCTACGACAGCACGCCAATGCCTGCGGCGCAGACTACGATGTGCCGATCATGAATGCGACAGACGCCGCCCATCGGGCACATCAGCTTCGTCATGCATTGACTAGTCGCGTTGTTGTAGCTGACGGCGCCATGGGCACCATGCTGCAGGAGGCCGATGCGCCACTTGAGGACTTCCTCGGTCTCGAGGGGTGCAACGAGATTCTCAACGTCACGCGCCCCGACATTGTGGCGGCGATTCATGATGCCTATCTGGCTGTGGGGGTCGATTGCATCGAGACCAACACCTTCGGCGCTAATTTGGCTAATCTCGCCGAGTACGACATTCCGGAACGGATCTATGAACTCGCGTTAGCCGGAGCCAAGATTGCCCGCTCGCGCGCCGACCATTGGGCAACGGCGGAAAAGCCGCGCTGGGTGCTGGGGTCGATGGGCCCGGGAACCCGATTGCCCACCCTTGGTCACACCACCTATGCCGAACTTCGCGATGCCTATCGTGACCAGGCTCGTGGATTGATCGACGGTGGTGCGGACGCCGTACTAATCGAGACCGCACAGGACCTACTTCAGGCTAAGGCAGCAATCGTGGGTAGTCGTCGAGCCCTCACCGAGACGGCCAGCGACGCCCTCATCATCGTCCAGGTCACCGTCGAAACCACCGGCACCATGCTGTTGGGAACCGAGATCGGGGCGGCATTGACCGCTCTAGCTCCATTGGGTATCGATGCGATCGGCCTCAATTGCGCTACCGGCCCCAACGAGATGAGTGAACACCTGCGCACTCTCGCTCGATCGAGTGATCTCGTACTGACATGCATGCCGAATGCAGGACTCCCGACGCTGACCGCTGATGGGGCCTACTATCCGTTGACCCCCGAGGAGTTAGCCGATGCGCACCTTGGTTTCGCAGCGGAATTTGGCGTAAGCCTGGTAGGCGGCTGCTGCGGGACGACTCCAGAACACCTTCGGCAGGTGGTGGAGCGGGTGGGTGGTCAGGCTATTGGGCCGCGTCGCGTGGAAGCAGAGGCGTCGGTCGCTTCGTTGTACCAAGCGGTACCGCTACGACAAGACAACACTTATCTGTCAATCGGTGAGCGTACGAATGCTAACGGCAGCAAAGCATTTCGTGAAGCGATGCTTGATGATGATATCGAACTGTGCGTACAAATCGCACGCGATCAGGTGCGCGATGGTGCGCACCTACTCGATCTGTGTATCGATTATGTCGGGCGTGATGGTGTAGCGGACATGACAGTTTTCGCCCGTCAACTCGCCACCGCATCAACTCTGCCATTGGTGCTGGACTCGACTGAACCGGCAGTGTTGCAGGCTGGCCTTGAGTGCATCGGTGGACGGTCGGTTATCAATTCGGTGAACTACGAGGATGGTGATGGTCCCGACTCGCGCTTTGCGCGCATCATGCCGTTGGTGGTGGAGCACGGAGCCGCTGTGATTGCACTGACCATTGACGAACGGGGACAGGCGCGAACATCACAGTGGAAGATTGAGGTAGCCGAGCGCTTGATCGCTGACCTGGTGGGCCACTGGGGTCTCACCGAGGAAGACATCCTGCTCGACGTGTTGACCTTTCCCATCGCGACAGGTCAGGAAGAAACTCGTCGCGATGGTATCGAGACGCTAGCGGCGATCACGTACCTGGCGCAGGCTCATCCACGTGTGAACACCGTACTGGGATTATCAAATATTTCGTTCGGGTTGAATCCGGCGGCACGTCAGGTGTTGAACTCTGCCTTCTTGCATGAGGCCTACCAGGCCGGCCTCACCTCGGCGATCGTGCACACGTCCAAGATCTTGCCGATAGCTCGAATTCCGGCCGAACAGTACGAAGCGGCTTTGGATTTGATCTACGACCGTCGTACCTTCGATGCTGATGGTGCGGTCACGTTTGATCCGCTCACTCGTTACCTGGAACTGTTCGAAGGGGTGGATGCAGCAACGGCATCAGCGACTCGGGCACAGGAACTGGCGGCCCTTCCACTTTTCGAACGACTCCAACGGCGCATCGTCGACGGTGAACGGCAGGGCATTCAAAGTGACCTAGACCAGGCCCTGCAGACCACATCGGCCCTCGACATCGTCAATGAGACGTTGCTCGATGGCATGAAAATCGTGGGCGAGCGATTCGGTGCTGGCCAGATGCAATTGCCGTTCGTCTTGCAAAGCGCTGAAGTGATGAAGCTGGCGGTCGCATATCTCGAACCCCATATCGAACGAAGTGATGATTCTGGCAAGGGTCGACTACTCCTTGCCACCGTTAAGGGAGACGTGCACGACATCGGCAAAAACCTCGTCGACATCATCCTGAGTAACAACGGCTACGAGGTGGTTAATCTCGGCATCAAGCAGCCCATCAGCGCCATCATTGAGGCGGCCGAGGAAAACCAGGTCGATGTCATTGGGCTGTCGGGCTTGTTGGTCAAAAGCACGGTCATCATGCGAGAGAATCTCCAGGAGTTGAATGATCGGGGGCTATCTCACTTTCCGGTGATTCTTGGTGGTGCCGCGTTGACCAGGTCATACGTAGAACAAGATCTCGCTGCGATCTACGACGGTGAAGTGCGGTACGCGCGCGATGCGTTCGAGGGTCTCAGCCTCATGGACACCATGATGGCGATCAAAGGCGGCGATAACACGGCTGCGCTTCCCGCCCCCCGGGAACGGCGGGTGCCGGCACGAGCCACTGCCGGCCGTCGCGACACACCGCCCGCGCAACAAAGCACAAAACGGTCAGAGGTATCGGTTGTCAACTCCGTTCCGCAGCCACCATTTTGGGGAACGCGAATCGTCCGTGGGATAGCCCTCGCCGATTATGTGCCCTATTTGGACCATCGTGCATTGTTCATGGGCCAGTGGGGGCTCAAGGGTGTTCGCGATGGCGTGAGCTATGAGGAACTCATAGAAACTCAGGGCCAACCGCGATTACGCGATTGGCTCCAGCGCGTGCACACCGAGGCGCTGGTTGAGCCAGCTGTCGCCTACGGGTACTTTCCGGCGTTCAGTGAAGGTAATGACCTGATCATCACCTGGGCCGATGGCGAACAAGCCGGCCAGGAGCGCGCTCGACTTACATTCCCCCGTCAAACGCGTGGACGTGGCCTGTGCTTATCAGACTTTTTCCGCCCGAAGGAAAGCGGCGACATGGATGTGGTGGCTTTTCATCTGGTGACGATGGGGGATGCGGCCACCCGATCGACGTCTGAGCTCTTTGACGCGAACTCCTACCGCGAGTATCTGGAGTTGCACGGGCTCACCGTGCAACTAACGGAGGCACTGGCTGAGATGTGGCATGCCCGGATCCGTGAGGAATTGGGATTTGCAGCCGAGGACAGTTCAGATCTTGGCCATCTCATCGCCAAACAGGGATATCGCGGGTCTCGGTATTCGTTTGGGTATCCGGCCTGCCCTGACCTGTCTCAGCAAACGGTCATCATGGATTTGTTGCAGGCCGATCGCCTCAACGTGGATCTATCAGAGGAGTTCCAACTGCAACCCGAGCAGTCCACCACGGCGATCATCGTGCATCACCCGGAGGCAAAGTATTTCAATGCCACCTGAACCGGTTGACGATTCTGGCTCGCCTAACGTGCACGCAGTGTTATGGGATCTGGATGGCACCCTGATCGATTCAGAAGGTCACTGGCTTGCCGCTGAGGAAGCAACGATGGCCGCCCACGGTCTCGATTGGACGAAAGAAGATCAGCAGCATTGTCTGGGTGGGCCAATGGAGCGCGTTACGCAGTACATGGGTGAGCAGATCGCAGCTACCACCGGCAAAACGGTCGCCTCTGGCGTGCTTGCCGATGAGCTACTAACCCGGATGTCAGATGAACTCATCAATTCACCGCCGTCGTTTAGCCCGGGTGCAAAATCACTATTGGCGGCATTGACGCAGCACGGAATTCCCATGGCCCTAGTGACCGCATCGCACCGGCAGCTACTAGACGCCCTCGCGCATTCGGTCGACCTGCACGCCTTCACGACGACGATCGCCGGCGACGAAGTAGAGCGCACTAAGCCCGATCCGATGCCATATCTCGAGGCGGCTAGACGACTAGGGGTGAACATCAAAGACTGCGTGGTGCTCGAAGACTCACCCACCGGAGTCGCCGCAGCTCAAGCTAGTGGTGCGATGGTGGTGGCTATTCCGCACATGGCGGACATAAGTCCCGGGCCCAGACGACACATAGTGTCGAGTGTGTGCGAGATAAGCGTTGATTGGTTGAATTCACTGATGCGACACGAAGGAACGGACGGCAAGCGTGACCACTGATCGACCGTACGAGACATCACACCGCGCACCGGGAGAGTTGCGTCCGGGCGACATCGTGCAGTTGACCGACCCGAAGGGACGCCCACATACGATCACGCTCACCGAAGGAAAGGTCTTCCACACGCATAAGGGTGCACTCGCGCACAATGACCTCATGAGCGCGGGCGAGGGAGCCGTCGTGATGTCGAGTAACGGAACCGGCTACGTCGTGTTGCGATCCCGGCTAGAGGATTTCACCCTGGGCATGCCGCGAGGGGCCGCGGTGATCTATCCCAAGGATGCCGCGCGGATCGTGGCGACAACCAACCTGGCAAATGGCGCACGAGTGCTTGAGGCCGGCGCAGGCTCGGGGGCCTTGACGGCGCATTTGCTTACCGCTGTCGGCCCGGATGGTCGTGTCACCTCGGTCGAGCGGCGGGCTGACTTCGCCGACATTGCCACCGACAACGTCACCGCTTGGTTCGGCCATCGGCCCCCTACCTGGGAGCTGATCGTCGGAGACTTTGTCGACGCGGCCCTAGAACCCCAGTTCTATGACGCTTGCATATTGGACATGCTTGCCCCGTGGGAGTGTGTCGAGACCGTTTCGGCCTGTCTGAGACCAGGTGGCGTGTTGGTTGTATACGTGGCCACCACCACTCAACTGTCGAGAATAGGTGAATCACTGCGTGAACACGGAGGTTGGACTGAGCCCCGCGCCGAGGAATCAATGGTCCGCACCTGGCACCTGGAGGGGCTGTCGGTGCGACCAGATCATCGGATGGTGGCCCACACTGGCTTTCTCCTCATCACCAGGCGGCTGGCCCCTGGGGCCGTGCTGCCTCCGCGGCGAACCCGACCAGCCAAGGGCGCTTACGGGGAAGACTATTTGCCACCGGGGAAGTAGAGTCAAGATATGCCTGCCGGAGACAACACCTCGCTGACAGATTCGGCCCACCCTGACCCGGCCTCAGAACGCCTGGCGCAGTTGCGCCGAGATCTTGAGTCACTCCAACAGCACAATGAGCGGCTGTCGGGCACCTTACGCGATGCTCGTGAGCAAATTGTGTCGCTGAAGGCCGAGATTGATCGGTTGGCCCAACCACCCGGTGGGTATGGCGTTTTTTTGGAGAAACTTGACGACGGCGTTGCTGATATCGCCGTTTCCGGACGCAAGATGCGAGTGGCGACCAGCCCTGACGTCACCCTCGATGATCTTGTGGCCGGTCAAGAGGTGATGCTGAACGAAGCGATGAATGTCGTGGGTGTCCGGGAGTTTGAGCGGCTCGGCGAAATCGTGATGTTCAAGGAGATATTGGACGACCGCGAGCGGGCCCTGGTTCTGGGTCGAGCCGATGAGGAACGCGTCGTCATGCTGGCTGAGCCGCTTCGTGACAAGAATCTTCGGGCCGGCGACTCTTTGCTGCTTGAACCCAAGTCTGGCTACGTCTATGAAGTGATCCCCAAGTCGGAGGTCGAAGAACTCGTCTTGGAAGAAGTACCCGATATTGATTACGCCGATATCGGAGGACTTGGTTCGCAGATTGACCTGATCCGCGATGCCGTGGAGTTGCCGTACCTGCACCCCGACCTCTTCCGCGAACACGAACTAGCCGCGCCTAAAGGCATCTTGCTTTACGGTCCGCCCGGTTGTGGCAAGACGCTCATCGCTAAGGCAGTCGCAAATTCACTGGCTAAAAAAGTGGCCGAGCGTACCGGGAGCGAGGAGGGTCGATCGTACTTTTTGAACATCAAGGGCCCCGAATTGCTCAATAAGTATGTCGGTGAAACAGAACGCCATATTCGTTTGGTTTTTCAGCGGGCCCGCGAAAAGGCATCTGAGGGAACGCCGGTGATCGTGTTCTTCGACGAGATGGATTCCCTTTTCCGAACCCGCGGTTCAGGTGTCTCCAGCGATGTTGAAAATACCATCGTGCCGCAGTTACTGAGTGAAATCGACGGTGTCGAAAGCTTGGAGAATGTCATTGTGATCGGCGCCTCCAACCGGGAGGACATGATCGATCCAGCAATCCTGCGCCCAGGTCGACTTGACGTAAAGATCAAGATTGAGCGCCCGGATGCTGAATCAGCGCGGGACATCATGAGCAAGTACCTCACGCCGAATCTGCCACTGCACCCTGACGATCTTGCCGAGCATGATGGGTCTGCTGCCGCGGCGTGTGCTGCGATGATCCAACGTACCGTGGAACGCATGTACTCCGATGCCGAGGAAAATCAGTTCCTCGAGGTCACCTACGCCGATGGCGATAAAGAGGTGCTGTACTTCAAGGACTTCAACTCCGGTGCGATGATCGAAAACATTGTTGCGCGAGCCAAGAAAATGGCGATCAAGGATTTCCTCGACAGCGGTGTGAAAGGAATCCAGATGACACATCTGCTGGATTCCTGCGTTGACGAATTCCGAGAAAATGAGGACCTTCCCAACACGACCAACCCTGATGACTGGGCTCGCATCTCGGGCAAAAAAGGGGAGCGCATCGTGTTCATTCGCACGCTCATCAGTGGCAAGCAAGGCACCGAGGCTGGCCGATCGATCGACACCGTGGCCAACACCGGTCAGTACCTGTGAGCGTCCATCGTGTGATGGGAATCGAAACCGAGTACGGGGTTTCAGTGCCCGGCCAACCACATGTGAACGCGATGATGACGTCAACCGCCGTCGTGACCGCTCACCGCGGAGTCAGTGTGGGCGATCGTGGTGCATCTCGGTGGGATTTCGACCAGGAGTCACCGCTACGTGACGCGCGCGGCTATGACATGAGTCGGGCTGAGGCCGACCCGTCACAGTTGACCGATGAGGAGTTCGGGCTCGCTAATTTGATCTTGACGAATGGCGCTCGTCTCTATGTCGACCATGCGCATCCGGAATATTCCAGTCCGGAGGTCACCAACCCCCTCGATGCAGTGTGCTGGGATCGTGCGGGTCAGGAAGTGATGGCGCTGGCTGGCGAGGCCGCGACACAGACGGGCCCATTCCCGATCCGCCTGTACAAGAACAACACCGACAACAAAGGTGCGTCCTACGGATGTCATGAAAACTACTTGATGCGCCGCAGCACCCCGTTTTCCGACATCATCCAGCACTTGACGACCTTTTTCGTGACCCGCCAGATTTTCACGGGTGCCGGCAGAGTGGGCCTTGGCCAAGACGGGCGCACACACGGCTTTCAGCTATCCCAGCGCGCCGACTTCTTCGAGGTGGAGGTTGGCCTGGAGACCACATTGAAGCGCCCCATCATCAACACGCGTGATGAGCCACACGCCGATCCTGAACGCTATCGGCGCCTCCACGTAATCGTGGGCGATGCCAATATGTCTGAGGTTGCGACCTATCTCAAAATGGGTACCACAGCCTTGGTGCTCAGCCTGATTGAAAACGGCGAGATCGGTGACGACCTGAGCCTTGCCGATCCGGTTCGTGAGATGCATGCGGTGTCCCACGATTGGACCCTGGCACACAGATTGCAGTTGGCTGATGGTCGAGAGATGTCGGCGATTGAGATTCAGCGCCGCTTCGCCGACAGGGCAAGGGCGTTTGTGGGTACAGGTGATTCGGCGGCTGCTGATAGTCAGACCAAAGATGTCCTGGATCGATGGGACTTCGTATTGGATCACCTTGAGGCCGATCCACAATCCCTGGCACACCTATTGGACTGGGTCGCGAAATTGAGACTGCTCAATGGTTACCGGCGCCGAGATAATCTTGACTGGGACGCGGCTCGATTAGGTCTCATTGATTTGCAGTACTCCGATATCAACCCGTCTCGGGGCTTGGCCCTTCGGCTCGAGGCCGCCGGGCGTCTCGACCGATTATGCGAGCCAGACCGTGTCGCTCGAGCGATGGAGCATCCGCCTGAGGACACCCGGGCGTATTTCCGCGGTGAGTGCCTGCGGCGCTACCCCCAGGCTGTGGCCGCGGCCTCGTGGGATTCGGTCATCTTCGACGTACCCGGCTATGAGGCGCTCCAGCGCGTGCCGACTCTCGAACCAGTGCGAGGCACGCGCGCTCATCTGGAGGCGCTTTTGGATGCTTCGGCTACGGCTGCAGACTTGCTGGAGGCGCTTCGCGGCCGCTAAACCGGGCTCACTACGACCAGCCGGGCTAGGGTGGGGTCATGTCAGTACAAGACTCGAGCCAATCGCGGCCCTCTGCTCGAGACACCGAAAGTGTCGAGGTAGAGGCGTCGACCGCCCAGCAGGCGCATCGCGATGACATTGATGCCGATGTCGATGCCATCTTGGACGAAATTGATGAAGTCCTCGAAGCCAATGCGGAAGACTTTGTGAAGTCGTTCGTGCAAAAGGGCGGTCAGTGAGCAGCCCGGGTCAATCAGGGGGAATGACCCGAGGCGATGGATTATCCGAGGCGTACCTGGCGGTTGGGTCTTCGTTTTCTGACTTTCTCGAACAGGTCGGTCATCACCCCATGCGAACAGTGAGCGGAACAACCAGCACGTCGACGGTGCCGCACGGCACGACGATCGTTGCGCTCGTGTGCGCCGATGGAGTCGTGATGGCGGGCGATCGGCGCGCCACCATGGGCAACGTGATCGCCCAGCGCGACATTGAAAAGGTCTTCCAGGCCGATGAGCACTCCGTAATCGGAATTGCCGGTGCGGCGGGACTGGCTATTGAACTGGTGCGACTGTTCTGCGTCGAGCTCGAACACTACGAGAAGATCGAAGGGACACCCCTGTCGCTGGACGGTAAGGCAAATCGTTTATCCAGCATGCTGCGCAACAACCTCGGATTGGCCATGCAGGGTCTGGCGGTGGTGCCGATGTTGGCTGGATTCGACCTCGATCATGGCCGTGGGCGCATTTTCTCCTATGACATTACTGGCGGTCGCTACGAAGAGCGCGACCATCACGCGGTGGGTTCAGGTGCCTCATACGCACGTGGATCTCTCAAGAAGTTGTTCTTCACCGGCATGAGTGTCGAGGCGGCTGCGATGGCGGCGATTGAAGCCCTGTACGACGCGGCCGATGATGATTCAGCAACCGGCGGCCCAGACATGTATCGACGCATTTACCCGGTAGTTGGCACTGTCGATATTCACGGCGTCCAAATGTGGGAGGAAGATCGAGTTGCCCAACTCGTCGAACAGGTTGTGGGTGCTCGACGGTCGGCGCCCGATGGCCCCAGAGCCGCCTTACCTCCCGCCACTTCGGGTGGAGGTGAATAGTCCATGACTATGCCGTTCTATGTTTCCCCAGAACAGGTCATCAAGGACAAGGCCGATTATGCGCGCAAAGGTATCGCGCGTGGCCGTTCAGTCGTCGTCATGCAGTACGAGGACGGAATCTTGTTCGTGGCCGAAAACGTCTCGCGTGCGCTGCACAAGATCTCCGAAATCTATGACCGCATCGGTTTCGCGGCCGTCGGTAAATACAACGAGTTCGAGAATCTGCGCGTGGCCGGAGTGCGGCTTGCTGACCTGCGTGGGTACTCCTATGACCGGCGCGATGTGACCGTTCGCAGCCTCGCCAACGCTTATGCACAAACCCTCGGAACCATTTTTACCGAAACCTCGAAGCCGTATGAGGTTGAAATCGTCGTGGCTGAGGTGGGTGAGACACCTGCAGATGACCAGATGTATCGACTCACCTTCGATGGTTCCGTGGCAGATGAGCATGATTTCGTAGTCATGGGTGGTGACACCGAGCAGATTCAGATCGCCCTAGAGCAGACGTGGCGACCAAACCTCACCTTGGGGGAGGCGTTGCAGATAGCCGTCGATGCCCTGCGTCCGATCTCGGGGCAGGCAGATTCGGCTTCAGCCCCAGAACCCATCGGCCCCAAGAGCCTCGAGGCCGCCGTGTTGGATCGACGACGCTCACGCCGACTCTTCCAGCGGCTGAGTGTCGATCGCCTCGTGGAGATCCTCGGAGAGCCCGCCAACGGGGCGAATCATGCAAGTTCCGGCGGAAATAGTTCGTAGTGGATCGGCGCATATTCGGCATCGAGACCGAGTACGGACTGACCTGTTCATTCAAAGGTCAGCGCCGACTGAGCCCAGATGAGGTCGCTCGATATCTGTTTCGACGCGTCGTGTCGTGGGGGCGCAGTAGCAATGTGTTCTTGCGCAACGGTTCACGTCTCTATCTCGATGTGGGTAGTCACCCTGAATACGCCACAGCGGAATGTGATGATGTTGATCAACTGGTCACTCATGACCGGGCCGGTGAACGCATCTTGGAGGGCCTCGTTGTTGATGCTCAACGACGACTGCGCGAAGAAGGTATCGAAGGCGATGTCTACCTGTTCAAGAACAACACCGATAGCGCCGGCAATTCATATGGCTGTCATGAGAATTACCTCATCGGTCGACAGGGTGAGTTCGCACGGACCGCAGAGGCGATTCTGCCGTTCCTAGTGTCGCGCCAGATTATTTGTGGGGCGGGCAAAGTTCAACAGACACCCAGGGGCGCGACGTATTGCATCAGTCAACGTGCCGATCACATCTGGGAAGGCGTGTCGAGCGCCACGACACGGTCACGTCCCATCATCAATACCCGTGATGAGCCGCATGCCGATGCCGATCGTTACCGGCGCCTGCATGTGATTGTTGGTGACTCAAATATGAGTGAGACCACCACAATGCTGAAGGTGGGCACCACCGACATCATCCTGCGCATGCTCGAAGCCGGCGTGGTGATGAGAGACCTCACCCTGGAAAACTCGATCCGAGCCATCCGCGAGGTCAGCCATGACCCCACTTGCCAGCGCACCGTGCGACTGCACAACGGCCGTGAACTCACCGCGCTTCAGTTGCAGTCTGAGTATTTTGAAAAAGCTCGCGATTTCGTCGACCGATCTGAGCTGGCGACTGATACACGCTCAGTGGTGGCACGCGTGATGGAACTGTGGGAGCGGGTTCTCACCGCTATCGATCGACAAGACCTGTCATCGATTGATCGAGACATCGACTGGGTCATTAAGCAAAAAATGTTGCAGCAGTATATGAATCGTAACGGCAACACATTAGCTGATGCACGCATTGCCCAGCTGGATCTGAGCTACCACGACATCACCAGATCTCGCGGGCTATTTTACCTACTTCAGCGTCGAGGGGTCGTCAGCCGGGTCACCCATGAGCCAGAGGTGTTCGAGGCGATGAACCTTGCGCCACAGACCACCAGGGCCAGGTTGCGCGGTGACTTCATCAAGCGCGCCCAGGAGCGCCGGCGCGACTTCACGGTCGACTGGGTGCACCTCAAGCTGAATGACCAGGCCCAGCGCACCGTGCTGTGCAAGGACCCTTTCGTGAGCCATGACGAACGCGTGGACAAGTTGATTGCCTCCATGTGAAGTGTGGCAACCACCGGCGCGGCCCATGCGACGAGATATTCCTCGGTCGTTTAGGGTGCTGGAGTGAATAGACGCTATCTCCTGGCACCCGTGGCAGCCACCGCCCTATTGCTTTCCGCATGCGGCGATTCAACACAGAACGCGGACGTTATCGACGCCGTTCCGTGGGCGGTGAACGACTGCGCCGTCATCGGCCCTTACGTCGGTGAGGCTGAGCCTCCGGCCGGCTCGACGGTGGAGACCACCGTTGCCGTTTTGAGCGTCACTGACACCGCACCGCTGGTGTCCATTGAGGTCGATGCCCCACCCGCAACGAGCTTGCAGAAGATCGACCTGGTTGAAGGCACCGGTGATCCCGTAGCTAAGGGCGCACCGATCACGGTCGAGTACTGCGGGGTTGGACTAGCCACGCGCAAGATCTTCGATTCGTCGTGGTCGCGTGGTCAACCAGCCAGCTTCTCGTTGAGCGGCGTTATCGAAGGATGGCAAGAGGGCATCCCTGGTATGAAGCCAGGCGGGGAGCGACTCCTCATTATTCCCGGCGCGTTGGCCTATGGCCCGAACCCGCCGTCGGCAGAGATACTTCCCGATGAGACTTTGGTGTTTGTCGTCACGCTCATCTCCGACGACAGCCCCCAGCCGATTACCGAAAAGTGGGCCGTGAGCGACTGCACCGAGGTTGGCCAGGCGGTCGGGGCGGCCCAGCCGCCTGCCGATTCGGTGACCGAGGGCGCCGTTGCAGTGGCCGGGGCCGAGGGCGCAGCGCCGACGGTCTCGATCGAGGCCGATGCGGCACCGGCAACGACGCTGCAAACCTTCGACCTACAACAAGGCAGCGGGCCAGCCGTGACCGAGGGCGCCACCATCACCGTGCAGTATTGCGGCCTGGGCCTGACGACGCGTCGAGTATTCGATTCATCGTGGGCGCGCGGGGAGCCGGTGAGTTTCCCGCTCACGGGTGTGATCGCAGGTTGGCAGGAAGGCATCCCGGGTATGAAGGCCGGCGGACGACGTGTGCTGGTGATTCCCGGTGACAAGGCTTACGGTCCCACGCCGCCGGGTCCGGAAATTCTAGAGAACGAGACGCTGATTTTCGTCGTCGACGTCATCTCAATTGACGACTAACCGCCCTCGCACCTGAGCCCCCAATCGAGAGGAACCACCCGCCATGCCTGATGCGACCGGACAAACCAAGCCCGTTATCGATTTCATCGAGGGTCCGCCGCCAACCGAATTGGTGATCACCGATCTACAGGTGGGTGATGGCGCCGAAGCTGTCGCTGGAGCCCAGGTGACCGTGCATTATGTTGGCGTCGACTTCTCTTCGGGCGAGCAATTCGATGCATCCTGGGATAGGGGTGAGTCGATCACGTTCCCACTCGCCGGTCTCATTGCCGGTTGGCAAGAGGGCATCCCGGGCATGCGAGTGGGTGGCCGTCGTCAATTGGTGATCCCGCCGGCCCTGGCCTACGGAGAATCAGGCGGTCATCGGTTGTCCGGTTGCACGTTGGTGTTCATCATCGACCTGCTCGCAGTTGGCTGACCTGCTGCACGGGGCGGCGATAAGAACAGGGGGAGGGCAAGATGGCGATCAGCAAGTCTGAACGACTGCTCAACCTCGTGATGTGCCTCATGGGCACCAACCGCGCCGTTCCGCGGGAGGCGTTGCGCTCGGTGCAGGGGTACCCCGAGGCGACCAGTGATGCGGCATTCCAGCGCATGTTCGAGCGCGACAAGGATGAACTGCGAGCCATGGGTATCCCTATCGAAACGGTGACCTCTGCGTCTGGAGAAGTCATCGGCTACCTCATCCCTAGAGATGACTATCGGCTGCCGCCGGCACACGTGACCACCGAGCAGGTGCTGCTTTTGGGTCTAGCAGCCCGAATGTGGTCGCGCGCTTCGCTAGGTCGCGATGCGCAAACCGCGCTACGCAAGATTGAGGCCCAGGCTCAGGGTGCATTTGCCGACCCGCAACCGGCGCTGAATTCTAGATTCCACCTAGATCTCCAATCCGGTCCCTCCCGCGGGGATGAGGCTATTCCGATCATGTGGCAAGCCATCGGCAGCCGCTCGGCGGTGTCTTTTGAGTACGCAGGCTTGCGCGATGCGGTGCCGCACCGGCGCACGATCGAACCTTGGGGGGTCCTGGGTCGCGCAGGAGCCTGGTATGTCGTCGGTCACGACCGTGAGCGTGACGATGTGCGTGTGTTTCGCACCTCGCGCATCACTTCTGTACCGACGCTCGAGCCGGAGTCCGGCACCTACACGATCCCTGAGGTGTCCATTGCCGACCTGGTGGCTGCCTATGCGCCAACCCGA
>JAFMCH010000045.1 GCA_017857875.1 Actinomycetota bacterium
GGGCACAGGTTGAGGTGTCGATTGCGGTCGACGAAGGAGTTCGCGTCGATTCCCTGAGCAGAGTGCAACTTCGAGAAATCGCCGATGTCATCATCGTGAAGGCCGGACCGCTTGGAGGAGTTCGCGCCGCACAGAAATTAGCCGAGGACGTGGGGCTACCCGTTGTCGTCTCGGGCGGCTTAGACAGCGCAGTTGGCCTGTCTGCCGGAACCGCCCTCGCGGCGGTTTTGGACGCCCCGGCCGACACCGCGAGATGGGGGGATGGCTCGCAGTGGGCCAGCGGTCTGGGCACCGGGGCTCTACTAGAAGCGGATGTAGTGCGGCCGGTGCGGGTGCCGGTTGATGGGCACCTGGACGTAGGCAGGGTGAGTCCAGATCTGGACGCGCTCATGCGAGCCCGAGAGCGACTCAGTGATGATAGGGCGAAGCAATGGCGCCAACGCGTCGTCGATGCATGGCTTGCTGGAGGGGAGTCCCTCATTGAACAACTCGATAATTAGTCGGGATCGGACGCTGCCGTGACTGAACCACGATCTGAATCATCATCCCCACGATTTGGGGTAGCGATCGTGCGCGCACTCATCACCGCCGGTGTCTGCGATTTTGTTCTGGCGCCCGGATCAAGATCCGCACCCCTGGCTTTGGCGCTAGCCGCTGCCGAGCGAATGGGACTGGCGCGTCTGCATGTTCGAGTAGACGAACGATCGGCTGGATACCTCGCGCTAGGCATCGCCAAAGGTGGCGTGGCAGACCCTGCTGCACGGAAATTCAGGCCGGTAGCTGTTGTCACCACCTCGGGAACGGCGGCGGTCAACCTGCATCCGGCGATTGTCGAAGCCTCATTTGGTGGGGTCCCACTTATCGCCTTGACTGCCGATCGACCGCCTCGGTTGCGTCGGGTGGGGGCGCATCAGACGATCGATCAGCCGCACATCTTCGGTGATGTGGTCCGGTTCGAATGTGATCTGCACGTCGGTGACGAATCCGCTCAGCCAATCGAAGCTGCTCTGGCCGTGCAGATGGCAACTGATGCGGGTAATCCCGGGCCCGTGCACATCAACATTGCCTTCGACGAACCACTCGTCGATCCCACTTTCGATTGTGCCGCAATGCTTGGCGAGATCAGTGATAGAACTCTCGCAGCCGGTGATCATCGGCAATCTGTGATCGTGGGCTCGTATCCGAATGCGAAGGAGGTGTGGAAGTCTGCGGCCCAGCATTCCCGCGGCATCATCATCGTGGGGGACACAGCCGGACTACCTGAGTCTGCGGCGGATCCTCAACGCATCGCATACCTAGCAGATGCGACTGGTTGGCCGATCATCGTTGAGCCGTCTGCCTCGATGGCGCCCAGGCCTGAGGTGTTAGCCCACGGCGCGCTTTTGCTCGGCGATGCAGGCTTTATGGCCCAGCACTTTCCCGATGTTGTCGTCACCGTCGGTCGCGTCGGCTTGCATCGCGGTGTTCTGCGTCTGATGGCGCAGGTGTCTACTCACCTGTCGGTAGACCCGCGGCCCGTAGGTCTCCGGTGTAACCCGTTAGGCACTGCTAAGCCTGGTGTCGAGAGTCTGCCCGAGGACGAAATTCGCGGCTGCCCCGAAGGTGCGTGGACGCGCGCGTGGGTGAAGGCAGACCATGATCTGGCGCGAGTAATCGGCGCATCGCTGGAATCTGCTCAACCCCTGTCTGGTCCGGTGGTCGCACGCGTTGTTGTACAAAGCCTCACTGAGTCAGATCTGTTTGTTGTTGGCCCCTCCTGGCCGATGCGGCACGTGAGCGAATGGGCGCCACGAACCCAGGCCCGGTGCATTGCCAACCGTGGCACCTCTGGAATTGATGGCGTGGTTTCAACGGCCTGGGGGGCCGCTCTTGCTCACGACGCTTACACGGTGGCGCTGATCGGTGACTTAACGTCGGTTTATGACCGCAATGGTCTTCTCTCAGCGCCGGGGGAGCTGTTGCCGCACTTAACCTATGTGGTGGCCGATAATGACGGAGGAGGTATTTTCAGTTCGCTTGAGCAAGCAGATGATGCCTTTTGCGCAGACTTTGAACGTGTGTTTGGTACCCCGCGCGGACGCGAGCTATCGACACTCTTGGCAGGCAGCGGCGCGGAAGTAGTGTCCGTCAACACAACAGCGCAGTTGCATGACGCCCTCGAGAATGCGCGTCGTTCGTGTTCGGTGAGCATCATCATTGCTTCGTGCGTATCGCGTGATGAAGAAGCGCGAATTGTGCAGCGATTGCGGTCCGTGGCAGCATCCGAATTGGCCCCTGGCGGCTAGGCGTCGGCGGTCGGTTTAAGTGCGGCGATGAGTCGAACGACAGTGCCCGGTAGGTCGGGGTTGGTGTCTCTGATCCAGGTCAGGCGCGTGTGCTCGAGCATCGTCATCATGGCGGCGTTGTCGGCTAGCACCAGGGCAATGGCTTGATCGAATTCCATTCGTGTGGCCAGGTCGATCAGGAGTTCCAACAGTCGCTGCCCCAAACCCCAGCCTTGCCATTCGTGCTCGACGATCACCGCGATTTCGGCTGCTTTCGTCGAATCAGGTTGTTCAGGAAATACATTGCCAAGGCCGATAATTGCCCCGTCGGAGGTCTCCGCGACTAAGGTCGCGCCCCGGTGTCCACCGGCGAGTTTTCGTAACTGGTCCTCACGCCATTGTGAAACCGGTGCGAAGTACCGCTGATAGCGATCCTGCTCAGTGCACCTTGAATGCATCGCCGCTACAGCCTCGGCATCGGCTGGACGGGCAAGGCGAATCGCGACGGGAATGCCACCTTTCAACGTCACGCGCCACCCAAAACTGCCGGTGCCCTCTGGTGCCCGCGACAGGGCATCGACCAGGCGCAGCAACGCCGATGCGCGACCACGCTCTACTTCAACGAAAGGGGCGCCGGCTCGGGTAAGCACGACATGAAGGTCCGGAGTCCATTGCAGCCGCATTACCTCAGCTGAAGAGTTGGGACCGGATGTTGCTGAGGTGACCTGCCACGAATCAGCGAGCACCAGCGCTGCTGCAGCGGCTGGGGCCGCTGCAGGATCAGCAACAAGATCGGTGGCACCGTCGATAACGCGCGTGAACAAGTCTTCAGCATCTTGCGCAGTGCCTCGAATGACGATGGTCTGGCGGGAGACGGTGCTGAGTGCGGCTTCGATGGCGTCGCGAGTGATGTCGGCGGGCACATCAACGACAAGGTCGAGCAGCTGTCGGTCGCCGGGGTGGGCGTGACTGAGCATGCTACGAACGTCAGCACGCAGCAGTGCCATGACGCGCAGAACGCGGGCGGTTGCACCGGGACTGGCGGCGATTACCACTCGGATTCGCCACGGCAGTCTGGGCCCGGAGTAGGAGGATCCTGGTGGGTCAACCGCCGCGAGGGATTCCAGGAGTCGGGCCACAAGTCCAAGCCACGCTGCCGCCTCGGTTGATTGAGGAATCAGCGGTTCAAGAAGGGCCAATCCGGCGCCTACGGCCAACAGGTGCAACGTGGCCGCATCGTCGTCAATTGCCGAATCGACGGCCCCGCTGCCGCGTAATTGTTGAATAACGGATGCTGCTGCCTCCCACCGCAATCGAATTCGCTGCCGGACGACATCTGCTAAGGAGTCGTCAAAGGGGGCCAGGACAACGGCCTGCAACTCTCTGATGTCCCACACAGAAGCCGGGGCACCGAACGCATCTCTGGCGACGGTCAAGATGGTTTCCATCGGATTGTCTTGGGAGTCGGCCGCTTGTTTTTGGATGCGTTGTGAGGTGGGCGGGAACGGCAGGTCGCCGACAACGGTTCGGAGGAGATCTGTGCGGTTGCGACCCACGGAGGTCACGGCTCGCGTCGGCACGTCAGCGGCATTGGCAACGGTGCGTCGCGAGGCGCGTGCTATGCCCTCGTTTTCGAACAGAGCGGCAGCCGCGGCGAGAATACGGGAACGCTCATCGAGGCGATCACGCTTCGGCGTCATGGTTCCAATGTATGCCTGAAGCGAGCAGACACGCTGGTGAAGAACTTGACCGGGCTGCTAAGTCGTAGTGCTGGCAGCCGGGTGAACGGCCTGCTGAATTGGCAGGAATTTGGCGAGCGACTCGGCCAGTTCAGCCTCAGGGTCCGAAGCTGACACGATGCCGCAGCCGGCGAATAGTCGAAGTGAGCGTTGATCATCAGATATCTGGGCGCATCGCAATGCGATACCGAACTCGCCATCGCCACGGGAGTCAAACCAACCCACCGGGCCGGCATATCTGTCCCGGTCCATGCCCTCAAGGTCACGGATGAGATCGAATGCCCGTTCGGTCGGGGTGCCACATACGGCGGCCGTGGGGTGCAATGAGGCCGCGAGGGCTAGCACAGGGGCTCCATCAACAAGTTGCCCTGTCACGTCGGTGGCGAGATGTTGCACATTGGGCAGCCGCAGCACTCGTGGCCGGTAGGGCACGTCAAGGTCGGTGCAATGCGTGGATAGGGCCCGCGCAACTGAGCGCACGGCGTATTCGTGTTCGGCGAGGTCTTTGCCACTGCCCAAGAGCTCGGCCGCCAGGCTGGCGTCCTCAGATTCATCTCCCCGCCGCTTGACCGTGCCCGCCAGCACCCGTGACATGACCTCGTCTCCGGTACGTCGCACGAGAAGTTCCGGGGTGGCTCCGAGTAGACCGGCAACCTGGAAAGTCCAACATTCGGGATACTCATGTCCTAGGCGCTGCAGTACAAAACGGGAGTCGATAGCGTTCGTTGAGCGGGCGACAATGTCGCGCGCCAAGACAACCTTGTCGAGTTCACCGTTATTGATACGACTGATCGCGATGGCGACCGCTTTCTGCCAATCCTCAGCTGAGGTGCTGCCCTGCTCCCACGTGATGTTTAGCGGCACCTCGGGCATGGATATAGGCGCGGCAGCGACATCCCGGCCGATCGTCAGGTGCGGTGCGCTTTCGGCTTGCGCATCAGCGCGTTCGATCACCGTCACCCAAGCTAGCCCGTCTCGTCGACCCACGATGACTCGCGGAATAACCACCTGACTTGTCTGGGTCGAGTCAACGGACGCTGATGGCGGGGACTGAGGGTTCGGGTCGAAGGTGAACGATGCAAAGGCGACCGGTCCTGTCCCTGCCTGCTGCAGGGGGTCATCGATGTTTGCGGTGCGCAGCCACTCATTCCACCAGCGCTGGGCGCGACTGAAGCGTTCATCACCACTGACTTCAAGGTGGGCGGCGACACCCCACCCCACAAGGCCCTCAGCGCGTCGAACCCAGGCAACGGAGTCTGTTTCGGGCAGATGGTCAAGTAGCGAGCCTGGATCGTCGATGGTCCAGGTGCGCACTCGCCACACATGCTCAGGAAGTGCCGGCCACCGACCCGTTGCTGGCATCTCCGAGTCGGTGGAGATAGGCAGCGGAGTGGACACAAGAGATAAGGGTACGACCAGCCGATCAGATCAGCACCTGCAACGATGGGTGACGTGCCTGCAGCCGACTTGACGCGCCAGCCTGATGAAGTCGCCCTCATGTTTGATGGGGTGGCCGAGCGCTACGACATCACCAACGACATCCTGGCCCTGGGGCAGACGCGTTTATGGCGTCGCGCGGTGCTCAATTCGGTGCGACCTGAGCCTGGTGAGGTGGTTTTAGACCTAGCCGCGGGCACCGGTACCTCCAGCATGCCTTTCAGGGCCCGTGGGGCCTACGTCGTCCCGTGCGATTTCTCCCTCGGCATGCTCACGGTAGGGCGGCATCGCAGCCCGGAATTGCCCTTCGTGGCCGGTGACGCGCTCAGGCTGCCTTTCGCCGATGACACCTTCGATGCGGCGACGATTTCGTTTGGGCTACGCAACACTGCCGATCCACATGCGGCCCTGAGCGAGATGCTGCGGGTACTTCGCCCGGGTGGTCGGCTGGTGGTGTGTGAATTTTCCCACCCGGTCATGGGTGCGCTGCGTACGGTGTACACCGAGTACCTGATGCGAGCCCTGCCCGCTGTTGCCCAGCGATTTGCGACCAATGCCGAGGCGTATGTGTATCTAGCTGAGTCGATCCGGGCCTGGCCCAATCAGCCCGAGTTGGCCCGGTGGATTCAACAAGCAGGGTTTGCGGGCGTCGCCTGGCTCGACCTGACCGGGGGAATCGTGGCGATTCATCGGGCATTTCGTCCGATAAATTGATCCGCCTAGCCCAGCCTGGCCCGGCGGTATGCGGTCGCTAGACTGCTCGCCGACGTGCTTGGATGCGCGGCAGCACCGTGCAGCTGGTGTGCGTTGGATCTGTCCGTGATTGGCGTAGACGAAGGAGTTCTGGTTCGGTGAACGCTTACGCACCGATCCTCGTACTAGCGCTCCTGGCTGCAGGATTTGCAGTCTTCAGTGTGACGTTGACGAGTTTTACCGGACCCAAGCGCTATAACCGCGCCAAGGTTGATGCCTACGAGTGCGGCATCGAGCCGACACCTCAGCCGCTGGGCGGCGGACGTTTTCCGGTGAAGTACTACCTCACCGCAATGATGTTCATCATCTTTGATATCGAAATCGTGTTTCTCTACCCATGGGCGGTTGCTTTCGATCAACTCGGCCTCTTTGCGTTCATCGCGATGATGCTGTTTTTGGTCAATTTGGCCGTGCCATACCTCTACGAATGGCGTCGCGGTGGCCTGGATTGGGACTAGCAGGGAGACTGTGAGGCTAGCAACGGCAATCGCCGAACACGAAGAGAAAAGAGCGTGCGGACATGGGTCTTGAAGAGAAACTCCCCTCCGGGATTTTGCTGACCTCGGTAGAGCAGTTTGCCGGTTACGCCCGTAAGGGATCCCTCTGGCCGGCCACCTTCGGTCTTGCGTGTTGTGCAATCGAAATGATGGCGGTGGGTGGCCCGCGCTATGACATCGCGCGGTTTGGTATGGAGGTGTTTCGTGCATCCCCGCGTCAGGCGGACCTGATGATCGTTGCGGGTCGAGTGAGCCAGAAAATGGCCCCGGTCTTGCGTCAGATTTACGATCAGATGGCCAATCCGAAGTGGGTCCTGGCGATGGGTGTGTGTGCCTCAAGTGGTGGCATGTTCAACAACTACGCGATTTTGCAGGGTGTTGATCACGTGGTGCCGGTAGACATTTACCTGCCTGGTTGCCCGCCCCGACCGGAGATGCTGATCGATGCAATTTTGAAACTTCATGACCAGATCCAGGACACGAAATTGGGCGTCAATGCGGTCAGGGCGCAAAATGCGCAAGAGCAGGTGGCGCTGGCAGCACCGGCCACGTTAGAAATGCGTGGACTTTTGCGATGACGGAGGGTCCCACGTCTGCGCCGGTCACCCCGCGTGAGGCCGGGTTGGAGATCGCCGCTGGCCAGGTGACTCCTCCGGCTGCGTTGCTCAACCTCATCGAGGTGCGAGACGGCGCTTTCGGTAGTCGTGGTTCAGGTGACACCTCAGGCTTCGGCGGGCTCGTGCAGCCGGTCGTGATGCCCGGTCCCACACCCCCGCCCTACGGCGGCTGGTTTGATGACCTGGCCGGTGAATTGGAACTGGCATTGGCCGACCATGGCCTGCCAATGCGATCGGCCGTTGAGTCTGTCGTGGTGGATCGCGGCGAGATCACTTTTTATGTGCGACGTGAACACCTGTTGATTTTTGCCACCGTGCTCCGCGATGAGCCGGCCTTGCGCTTTGAAATGTGTATGGGTGTTAGCGGTGTGCACTATCCGCTGGAAGCCGGCCGCGAACTGCACGCGGTCTACAACTTCCAGTCGATCACGCACAACCGTCGCGTGCGGGTAGAAGTCGCGGCGCCCGATGCTGACCCACATGTTCCATCCATCACATCGGTGTACCCGACCAATGACTGGCACGAGCGTGAAACCTATGACTTCTTCGGCCTCATCTTCGATGGCCACCCAGCCTTGACCCGGATTTTGATGCCCGATGACTGGCCCGGGCATCCCCAACGCAAGGACTACCCACTCGGGGGAATTCCCGTGGAGTACAAGGGTGCGAAGGTGCCACCGCCCGATCTGCGCAGGGAGTATTCCTGATGGCTACTGACGCCTTTGCCGGCTCATTCGATACCCGCACCGGCACGATTTACAACGTATCCGGGGGTGACTGGGACACCATCAGTCCCGCGGCCGACGGACAAAAAGAGCAGATCGTCGTCAATATGGGGCCGCAACACCCCTCAACTCATGGCGTGCTGCGCCTGATCCTCCAGCTTGAAGGTGAGACGGTCGTCGAGGCTCGTTGCGGTATTGGATATCTGCATACCGGCATCGAGAAGAACCTCGAGTTTCGCAACTGGACCCAAGGCGTCACGTTTGTCACCCGCATGGACTATCTCTCGCCATTCTTCAACGAAACTGCATATTGCCTAGGCGTTGAGAAGCTGCTGGGCATCACCGATCAGATCCCGGAGCGGGCGCAGGTTATTCGCGTCATGATGATGGAGCTCAACCGGATCTCCTCCCACCTTGTTGCGTTGGCAACCGGCGGGATGGAACTTGGTGCCCTGACCGCCATGATCTTTGGATTCCGTGAGCGCGAGTTGGTCTTGGACATTTTTGAAATGGTGACCGGCCTACGCATGAACAGCGCTTATGTGCGGCCCGGAGGCGTAGCCCAAGACATCACCGACGATCAGGTGCTCCGCATCAAAGAGACGCTTCCGCTGCTGCGGTCTCGCTTGAAGGACACCACCGACCTGCTCGTGGATAACCCGATCTGGATGGCCCGCACATCAGGTGTGGGATATCTCGACCTAGCCGGATGCATGTCGTTGGGCATGACCGGCCCTGTACTGCGATCAACTGGTCTGCCCCATGACCTGCGCAAGGCTCAGCCTTACTCCGGCTACGACACCTACGACTTTGACGTGGTGACCGTGGACACGGCCGACTGCTACGGACGTTTCTTGATTCGAGTCGGCGAGATGAAGCAGTCCTTGCGGATCGTTGAGCAGTGCCTTGAGCGGCTCGACAAGCCTGGCCCGGTCATGATCCAAGATGCCAAGATCGGCTGGCCTGCACAACTTTCGGTTGGCAGCGATGGTCAAGGCAACTCACCCGAGCACATCAACCACATCATGGCTCAGTCCATGGAGGCGCTCATTCACCACTTCAAGTTGGTGACCGAGGGGTTCCGCGTGCCGACCGGTCAGGTTTACTCCGCAGTCGAGTCGCCGAGAGGTGAATTGGGAGTACACGTGGTGAGCGACGGAGGTACCAGGCCATATCGCGTGCACTATCGAGATCCGTCATTTACGAATCTTCAGGCGACAGCTGCGATGTGTGAAGGCAGCATGATTTCTGACGTCGTGGCCGCGGTAGCCAGTATTGACCCGGTCATGGGGGGTGTTGATCGATGAGCCAGTTTGCGCATCTCAATGAGCGCATGGTCGAGATCACCGCGCGTTACCCGAAATCTCGATCGGCCGTGATGCCACTGCTGCACCTGCTGCAAAGTGATCAAGGGGCGGTCACCATCGACGGTATCCGCGCCGTTGCTGATCACCTAGGCCTGACCGCAGCTGAGGTCACCGCCGTTGCTTCGTTCTACACGATGTACAAACGCCGCGACGTAGGCCGCCATCACGTCGGAGTGTGCACAAACACCCTGTGCGCGGTGCTAGGTGGCGATGCCGTGTACGAGGCCCTCGCGCAGCGCTTGGGTGTTGGTCATAACGAGACCACCGCCGACGGGGAATTTCACCTCGAGCGCATCGAATGCCAGGCGGCATGCACTCACGCACCGGTCATGACGGTGGACTGGGAGTTCATGGACAACCAGACCCCGCAAAGCGCGATCGAGGTTATCGATCAACTTGCCCGCGGTGAGTCGGTCGAATCAACGCGCGGGCCGGTGATCCGAGATTTCAACGCCACCGAAGACACCCTGGCGTTCCCCGACGATGGACTGGCCGGTGCGGGCAGGCCGGTTGATGACATCATGCTGGCCGGTTTGAAGGTTGCGCAGGAACTGGGCATGACGGCTCCGTCTGGTCATCACATCTCGAGAGAGGGTTAACCGTGCCACTGACACCGGTTATTACTGAGCACTGGGATCAGCCAGATCTGTACACCCGCGCTGGGTATGAGCGCACCGGTGGCTATCAAGCCCTGCGAAAAGCCTTGGCCACCGAACCCGACGCCATCATCAATCTGGTCAAGGAAACGGGCCTGCGCGGTCGGGGTGGTGCTGGTTTTCCCACCGGCTTGAAGTGGAGTTTCGTTCCCCAGGGCGATGACAAGCCGCACTATCTCGTGGTCAACGCGGATGAGTCTGAGCCGGGCGCATGCAAAGACGTTCCGATCATGATCGCTAACCCCCACGCGCTGGTCGAGGGCGTGATCATCTCCTCGTATGCGATTCGTGCCTCGCACGCGTTCATTTACATTCGCGGTGAGGTTCCCGAGGCCATCCGTCGCATGGCCCTGGCCGTTCGTGAGGCAAAAGAAGCCGGCTATCTAGGGCACAATATTTTAGGCAGTGGATTCGACCTTGATGTCGTCGTTCACTCGGGAGCCGGGGCGTACATCTGTGGTGAGGAAACCGCCCTCTTAGACTCTCTTGAGGGATATCGGGGCCAGCCTCGACTCAAGCCGCCGTTCCCGGCCGTTGCGGGGCTCTACAGCGCTCCCACGGTTGTCAACAACGTAGAGACGATCACCAATATCCCGTGGATCATCAACAACGGGGTCGACTGGTTTCGCCAGTTCGGAACCGAAAAATCTCCGGGATTCAAGGTCTTTGCCGTCTCTGGTCACGTGAAACGCCCAGGCATTTACGAGGCTCCGCTGGGCATCACGATGCGTGAGTTGCTTGATTTCGCCGGCGGGATGCGCGATGGCAGTGAGGTCAAGTTCTGGGTGCCCGGTGGCTCCTCGGTGCCGATGCTCACCGCCGATCACCTCGACCTTCCACTCACCTACGAGGCCATGGTCGAGGCTGGCACGATGTTGGGCACCGGTACGCCGATGATGTTTGACCAAACGGTCAGCGTCGTCAAGGCGGTCACTCGTTGGCTGGAGTTCTACAAGCACGAATCCTGCGGCAAGTGCACGCCCTGCCGGGAGGGTACCTACTGGATTACCGGCGTGCTCAAGACCTTCGAAGAGGGCAAGGGCAACGACCCTGACCTGGATCTACTCAATGAACTGTGCGGGCAGATTATGGGCCGTTCGTTTTGTGCCCTGGGCGATGCCGCGGCGACGCCGTATCCTGCCGCCGTGTCGCTGTTTCGCGATGAGTTCCTCATGGCCACACACACACCGGTCGATACTTCCTTTGATCCTGCCCTTTCCTATGCGTTCAGCGAGGTGGCCGCCCGATGACGATCGCACCAGGGCCCGAGCAGACGCAGACCGATTTGGTCACCGTCGTCGTCGACGACATCAGCGTCCGCGTGCCCAAAGGCACCCTCGTTATTCGGGTGGCCGAGCAGATGGGCGTGGAGATTCCGCGTTTTTGCGATCATCCGCTCCTCGACGCTGTTGCTGCCTGCCGTATGTGCTTGATCGAGATTGACGGCAATCCCAAGCCCCAACCGGCCTGCGCCATCACGGTCACGGATGGCATGAAGGTGAAGACCCAGCGCACCTCGCCCGTCGCCGAAAAGGCGCAGGAGGGTGTGATGGAGTTTCTCCTGCTCAATCATCCCTTGGACTGTCCGATTTGTGACAAGGGTGGTGAATGCCCGCTCCAAAATCAGGCCATGACGGCCGGTCGTGGTGAGTCACGTTTCGAGGGTAAGAAGCGAACCTTCCCCAAGCCGATTAATATCAGCGCGCAAATCCTGCTTGATCGGGAACGTTGCGTGTCCTGCGCTCGGTGTACGCGGTTTGCCGATCAGATCGCCGGTGATCCCATGCTCGAACTATTGGAGCGTGGGGCGCAACAGCAGGTCGGAGTTGCCGATGATGCACCCTTCGATTCATACTTCTCTGGCAACACGATTCAGATTTGTCCGGTTGGGGCGCTGACCAGCTCGCTGTATCGATTCCGCTCACGCCCATTCGACCTCGTCTCAACGCCAACTACCTGCGAACACTGCGCGTCGGGATGCTCTTTGCGCACTGATGTTCGCCGCGGTGAGATCACCAGAAGGCTCGCCTGGGATGACCCCGAGGTCAACGAAGAGTGGAACTGCGATAAGGGCCGTTTTGCCTTCAAGTACACCCACGACGGGCGCGTGAAGACCCCGCTCATTCGCGAAGACGGCGAACTTCGACCTGCATCCTGGCCGGAAGCATTAGACGCTGCTGCTCGAGGTTTGGCGGCAGCGGGCGATCGGGTCGGGGTGCTGACGGGTGGTCGACTCACTCGGGAAGACGCCTACTCCTACGCCAAGTTTGCCCGAATTGTTCTTGGCACCGATGACATTGATTTTCGCTCCCGTCCAGCCAGCGACGAAGAGGCTCAATTCCTGGCTGCCGCGGTTGCCGGCAGACTCCTGGGCCCCACCTATGCCGACCTTGACGCTGCCGACAACGTCGTCATGGTCGGGTTGGAACCTGAGGACGAATCACCCATCATCATGCTCCGCCTACGCCGTGCCGCACGCAAAGCAGGTACTCGAGTGTGGGGTGTCAGCCCGGTCAACACGCGCGGCTTGGCGAAGGTTGACGGAACGTGGGTTCCCTGTCGCGCTGGTGACGAGGCTGCCCTGTTGCGATCGGCGCTCCAGTCTGGTGACTCGCCTGCTGATGGTTCGGCTGAGGCGGCTGCGGTCCAAATCACCCGTGCTCTGTCAACTCCGGGCGCAGTGCTGCTCATTGGTGAACGTTTGGCGTCGGTGCCAGGTGCTTTGTCGGCCGCATGGGCGTTGGCCGAACGCACCGGTGCACGCGTGGGCTGGGTGCCTCGTCGCGCGGGTGAGCGCGGCGCCCTCGATGCGGGTGCATTGGCTGGGCTGTTGCCTGGTGGACGCCCGCTGACCGACCCGACCGCGCGGGCCGAGGTGGCCCGAGTGTGGGGGGTTGAGCCCGATCAGCTACCTCGGTATGCCGGTCGCGCAGGTTCTGGTGCGATTGTCGAGTCAGCCAGCGCCTTGGTGTTGGCGGGAATTGAGCCAGATGATGATCCCGACCGAAGTGCGATTTTGGCGGCCCTAGGCAGCGAGACGTTTGTGGTCAGCATCGAAACCCATCACAGCGCCGTCACCGAGTTGGCCGATGTGATTCTGCCTGTGGCTGTCGACGCTGAGCGGGCCGGTTCGTACACCGACTGGGAAGGGCGCGTACGACCCTTCGGCGCGGCTATTACAGGGGTATCCACGGTGACGGACTCGCGGGTGCTGGCCATGCTTGCTGACACCATGGACCGCTCTATCGGGCGAGGGGACATCGGTGAACTACGGTCGGAATTGGCCGCACTCGGCAACTGGACCGGATCGCGAGCGGCTGCACCTGATGCCATCCCTGAAACGCGGGTGTCCGACGGGTTACGCCTAGCTAGTTGGCGACTCCTCCTTGACCTCGGGCGCCTGCAAGATGGCGAGCCGCACCTTGCTGCCACCGCGCGCGCGACCGAGGCTCTCATGAGTCCGGCGACCGCAGCGGCCTATGGCCTCACCGATGGTGCGTTAGTTACGGTGACCGCAGTGGGTACCGGTTCGCGACCTCGCGGCAGCGTCTGCGTCGCACTGCGATTGGACGATGTCGCGCACGACACCGTGTGGCTGCCCATGAATTCACCCGGCTGTTCGGTCTTGGTTGACCTGCAATCGGTGCCGGGTGAATCGGTATTGATTTCCCTGGAGGCGAGCGCATGAACGGCGATCTCGGGCTCTTCGGGCAAGATCCGTGGTGGATCGTTTTGCTCAAGGTGATCGGCATTTTCGCCTCGCTCGTTTTGCTCACGCTGTTTACCATCTGGTGGGAGCGACGGCTGGTGAGTCGGATGCAAAACCGCATTGGACCCAATCGCGTTGGCCCGCTGGGTCTATTGCAGTCACTTATGGACGGCATCAAGCTGGCGCTCAAGGAAGAAATTATTCCCAAGACCGCCTACCGCGCTGTGTACTGGTTGGCGCCGGTCATCTCGGCAACGATGGCCTTCATCGCTTTCGCGGTCATCCCGTTCGGCCCCGAGGTGAGCATTTTCGGAGTGATGACGCCGCTGCAGTTGACTGACTTCCCAGTTTCCGTTCTGTATGTGCTGGCGGTGGCATCCATTGGTATTTATGGCATCGTGTTGGCCGGCTGGTCATCGGGCTCGACGTATCCGCTCCTCGGCGGTCTTCGCTCCTCTGCGCAGATGATTTCCTATGAGCTGGCGATGTCGATGTCATTTGTGGCCGTCTTCTTGTATGCCGGAACGATGTCAACCTCAGGAATCGTTGCGGCACAGGAACCAATCTGGTACGCCGTCATCCTGTTGCCGTCATTCTTAATTTACGTTACCTCGATGGTTGGCGAAACCAACCGCGCACCCTTCGACCTTCCTGAAGCCGAGGGCGAACTCGTCGGTGGCTTCCACACCGAGTACTCGTCATTGAAGTTTGCTCTGTTCTTCCTGGCGGAGTACATCAACATGGTGACCGTTTCGGCTCTCGCCACCACGCTATTTCTTGGTGGATGGCGTGCTCCCTGGCCCATTTCGCTATGGGAGGGAGCCAATTCGGGCTGGTGGCCGCTGCTGTGGTTCTTGGTCAAGGTTCAGTTGTTCATCTTTGTGTTCATCTGGCTGCGCGGCACGCTGCCTCGATTGCGTTATGACCAGTTCATGAGATTTGGCTGGAAGGTGCTCATTCCGGTCTCGCTGGTGTGGATTGTCATCGTCGCTACCGCCCGGGTCATTCGAAACGAATACTCAGTCTCCACCCAAGACATTCTGCTGTGGGGGGCTGGATTGCTGGTCATCGTCATCATTGCGTCGTGGGTTCTGCAGTGGCGATCCTCACGCAAGGAGGATGCTCGCGAACGTGAAGCCGCTCGCGAGGCCCATGGCACCTTTGATCCGATGGCGGGTGGATTCCCCGTCCCACCCTTGCCTGGCCAGGAGTTCACCTACACCTCGCGCATGTCCCAGCGCTCCCTTGCTGGCGCGACGGTTACCGCGGTCACTGCCGACGAGTTGACGCAGACGGCCGAACCATCGCCCGAGAATCCCCAGGAGGGCACAGATGCCTGAGTTGCCCCCGTCCGTTCGCGGGTTCGGCGTTACGTTCAAGACAATCTTCAAGCGGGTAGTGACCGAGCAGTATCCCGAGCAAGCCGATCGTTTCCCGCCCAAGCCGCGGTTTCATGGTCGCCATCAACTCAATCGCTGGGCCGATGGTCTTGAGAAGTGCATCGGTTGTGAACTGTGCGCCTGGGCGTGCCCGGCTGATGCAATCTTGGTCGAGGGTGCCAACAACGAGGACGGCGATCGACATTCGCCCGGAGAGCGCTATGGCCGGGTTTATCAGATCAACTACCTGCGTTGTATCTTCTGCGGGTTATGTATCGAAGCCTGTCCCACCCGAGCACTCACAATGACCAATGAGTTTGAATTGGCTGACGATAATCGGGTGGATCTGATCTTTACCAAAGAAGATCTCCTCGCCCCGTTGCTGCCCGGTATGGTGGCGCCCCCGCATGACATGGTCGCGGATTTTGACGAGAAGGACTACTACGCCGGCAAAGTGATCGGCGCGACCCCCGAGCAACAGCGGTCGGCCATTGACGATCGTGTGGCGAAGGAGGGGTCGTGACGCAGATCGGTACTGGCGAGGCGATCGTCTTTTGGGTATGCGCGGTGCTGTCTGTCACCGGTGCCCTGGGGTTGATCCTGTCTCGACGTACCGTTCACAGCGCGTTATGGCTGGCATTGACCATGATCAGCCTGGCTGTGTTGTACATCGCGAACGCGGCACCGTTCCTGGGAATGGTGCAAATCATCGTGTACACCGGCGCCGTGATGATGCTGTTCTTGTTCGTGCTGATGGTTGTCGGCGTCGACTCGGCTGACTCGTTGGTCGAAACCTTACGAGGGCAACGCGTAGCGGCCATTTTGTTGGCGGTGGGCTTCGGTGTGTTGTTGACCGCCGGTCTGGGAAGTGCCCTGAGCGGCACCATGGCGCGCGGGCTGGATGAAGCCAATGCGCAGTTTGGTGGCAACGTAGAAGGAATTGCTCGGTTGCTGTTTGCCGACTACATCATTGCCTTCGAGATCGTTGCTGCGCTGCTCATCACAGCCGCTCTTGGGGCACTGGTGCTGACCCACCGGGAACGAATCCGGCCGCGGGTCACGCAGGCAGACCTGTCTCGTCAGCGGGTGGCCTCTGGTGCGCCAGGCCCAAAGCCGACGCCGGGTGTTTATGCCCGACACAACGCGGTTGACACTCCGGCCTTGCTGCCTGATGGGACTTTGGCTGAGGACTCCGTTCCTGCGCCGCTTCGGGCGCGGGGCGATCTACGTCCGATTGATACCGGAGCCGTCGAGGAAACACGGATACTTGCCGAAGGTTCACCCGCGGTTGGTCCTGACGTCACGCCCATCGCCGACGATCCCGGCTCGTCCCCCGGGGAGCCACGGTGAATCCAGAAAACTACATCATCCTGTCCGGATTACTCTTCACCATCGGCGCACTAGGTGTCTTGATTCGACGCAACGCCATCGTCGTGTTCATGTCGGTTGAATTGATGCTCAACGCCGCAAACCTCGCTTTTGTGTCATTCGCTCGTATCAACGGCGATTTGGACGGTCAGGTCGTGGCGTTCTTCGTCATGATCGTGGCCGCTGCAGAGGTCGTCGTTGGGCTGGCCATCATCGTCACGATCTTTAGAACCAGGCGCTCGGCGTCGATTGATGAGCCAAATCTGCTCAAGTACTAGACCGTGGTCACGCTCCGCGGGTGGGGAGTGACCAGAACCGAAGAACCGACAGACATGAGGAACAACTGGTGACAAGCGAGGAGGCGCCGTGATCGGGACCGGCGCCGTCGTAGCTCAGACTGCTCCCACGCTGGAGCCGCTCAATGCTGCGACGGGAATCTTCGGCTATATCTGGCTGCTTATTGCCCTGCCTTTGGCCGGGGCGATAATCCTGCTCACCACCGGGCGGCTTTTGCAGCGGTGGGGCCATCTATTGGCGGTGGCGCTGGTGTCTGCGGCAGCCATCTTGGGTATCGCGATGCTCATCGAAATGATGGGCCGAGCCGCCGAGGATCGCGCATTCGAACAGACACTCTTTACCTGGGTGTTTGCTGGACAGTTCAATGTTGATGCGGCCTTCCAACTCGACCAGTTGTCGATGGTGTTCGTGCTGCTGATCACCATTGTTGGCAGCATCATTCATATCTATTCGATCGGGTACATGGCACACGACCCCGACCGGCGTAGATTTTTCGGATTTCTCAATCTCTTTATCGCGGCCATGTTGCTGCTGGTGTTGGCCGATAACTACCTGCTGTTGTACGTCGGATGGGAAGGCGTTGGCTTAGCTTCGTACCTCCTCATCGGGTTCTGGCAGTACAAGTCCAGTGCGGCCGCGGCGGCAAAGAAGGCATTCGTCATCAACCGGGTGGGCGACGTTGGTCTCAGCCTTGCGATCATGTTGATGTTCGTGACATTCGGTTCGGTCACGTTCGACACCGTATTCGCCAACGCCGGCGAGGCCAGTGATTCAACGCTCACGTGGATCGGTCTGCTGCTTCTGCTTGCCGCAGCCGGTAAGTCGGCGCAGTTCCCGCTTCAAGCCTGGCTCCTCGATGCCATGGAGGGACCGACGCCGGTATCGGCGCTCATCCACGCGGCCACGATGGTGACCGCAGGCGTGTACCTGATCGTGCGTAGCAATGCGATTTACGACCGGACCGTCTTTGCTGCCACCGCCGTTGTCGTAATCGGCGTGATCACCATGATCATCGGTGCCGTCATCGGCTCAGCCAAGGACGACATCAAGAAGGCTCTGGCTGGTTCGACGATGAGCCAGATCGGTTACATGGTCTTGGCC
>JAFMCH010000046.1 GCA_017857875.1 Actinomycetota bacterium
GTGGACTGGGCGGTCACGGCGTCATTGCTGGTAGGGCAGATACCCGGCGTCTGGTTGGGCGCCCGGATGTCTAGCCGCTACGACGGACTCGCACTGCGGTGGCTGCTGATGGTGATTTTGGCAGCCATCGCGGTGCGCCTCTTGGGGGCACCAGCCGAACTCGCCGGCGGCATCGCCATCGGCGGCAGCGCAGTCGTACTCGTCTACGTCGTTCGTCAACGTCTTGCGCGGCAACAGATTCAAGAGTAGCGACCTGCTTATCCGCACTCGGTCAGATCAGCGCATTGAGCGAGTCAGCTCTAGGGCTTGCCCTTAGCCAAGGCACTCGGCCACCACAGGCCGCGGCCGATATCCATGGCGATTGCGGGGAACAGGATCGTTCGTACGATAAATGTGTCTAGTAGCACGCCCAACGCCACGGTGAAGCCGATCTGGAACAGCAGGGTAATCGGCAGCAGGCCCAGCACCCCGAAGGTCGCAGCAAGCACGAGCCCGGCACTGGTGATTACACCACCTGTTGTACCCAACCCCTCCAAGATACCCTTCCGCGTACCCAACTTCACGGTCTCCTCCTGCACGCGATGCATCAAGAAGATGTTGTAATCCACGGCAAGGGCGACCAGGAAGATGAACACGATGAGCGGGTAGCCAGGATCCTGATAAGGCGCATCGAGCACATACCTAAACAGCAGTGCACTGATCCCTAGAGCAGCGCCGAAGGATAAGAGCCCGACTAGCAGCAGCAACACCGGCGCCACCAGCGCTCGCAGCAAAATCATCAGGATGATCAAGATCACGATCAACACGGCGGGGATCACAACGACTCGATCGCGATTATTCGTTTCGGCTAGATCCAAGTTGATGGCCGTCGAACCACCAACGAGAACACCATCTGGCACCTGTTCGCGTAATTGTGACACCGCATCTAGCGCCGGTGGGCTCAGCGGATCTTCACTACCGATAGCGTTGATGAGCACGTAGCCATCCACCGTGGTGGATTGTGAACTATCGCCCTGACTCGTGTCGTCAGTGGAGAGGCTGAGCTCGTCAATACTGTTGACCGCATCTTCAACAGCTGAAACCTGCTCTGGTGCAGCGAGAATCTGCACCGGGGAGATGGTTCCCGGTGGTATGTAGTCGCCCAAAACATCGGTGCCCACGATCGCCGGAATCGATTCGCGGTAGCCCTGCTCGGTCGTTAGGGACTGCAGGTTCATGGCGAACATGCCAAAAACCATGGCTCCCAGCGCCAAGCTGGTACCAATCCACACCGGACGCGGACGACGGGAAATTCGCTCACCAATAACGGCATAGATGCCGTGTGATTCCACGTAACCGTCTCCCGGTCGCGGAATCTTCGGCCAGAAGAAGGGACGTCCGCCCAAGGTCAATAGGGCCGGGAATAGCGTCAACATGACCAGTAAGACCGTCAAAATACCCAATGCCGCAACGGGTCCGAGACTTCGATTAGTTTGCAGCAAGGACAGCAGCAAGCACAACAGAGCAGCAGAAACTGTTGCGGCAGACGCGACGAGCGCGCCTGCTGATCCGCGTAGAGCTCGTTGCATCGCGAGGTACTTATCAGGCTCAGTGTGCAGCTCTTCGCGATAGCGCGCTGTGAGCAACAGCGCGTAGTCAGTGCCGGCACCAAAGACCAATACCAGGAGGACGGAACTGGAGACCTCATTGACCACGAGTGCAAGCGCTGAATCGACGGTGGCCTCGTGTACGAGGTAGATCAACCCTCGAGAGGCAATCACGCCAACGATGACGGCAATAAACGGCAACAACCACAACAGTGGACTGCGGTAGGTCAATAGCAGTACCAAAATCACAACGATGGTGGCGGCTACGAACAACGTACTGTCAGAAACGCCGAGAATGGATGAGTTCACGAAGGCTGTCGCGGCGGGTCCGCCAACGTAGATCTCCAGACCGACCTCGTCGGTATACCCCCAGTCATTGAGTGGTAGCTGATTGCCATCGGCATCGAGGGTCGGCAAACCGGCCAAGGCGACGACCTCAGCAATCTGCTCATTCGTTGCATCGACGCTCATCGGCACGATCACAAACAGCGCCTGAGGCAAACCGTACTCAAGGGATGTCTCGCTACCGGGTGCCGGACCGACCACATCGTCAACGGCCAGGCCACTTTCTTGAATGCGCTCAGCGTCGGCTTGAGCCCGATCGAAATCAGCCTCGGTGATGCCCGGATCGCGGACGTACACAACGATCAGGTCCGCTATTTGACCTGATGGTTCCGCGCTCAAGATCGACTCCACCTGGGTCGATTGTGCGTTCTTGGGCAAATAGTCGACTAGATCAGTGGAAAGAATGGAATCAAATTTGGGAAACGCGAATAGCAGACTGACCATGGATACACCGATCCAGACCACGATCGTGATCCACCTGGTCCAGCGCCCAGCAACAATTCGCGCCCATCGCGCCCAAAACCCAGTCTCGACCATGAGCGCACGCTAGCGGCGCATCGGGCGCGGTGTACACGACGAAGCGGGGGATAACCCCCGAGGTCGCCGGGTAGGCTCAACTTTGTGAAGGTGGAACACCTCGGAGTTGAACCTCAGGCCTACGGGCCGGTGTGGGAACTCCAACGCCAGTGGCATGCCGAAGTGGTAGGCCAGACCCGCGAGGATTCGGTGTTGCTACTCGAACACGAGGCGGTCTACACCGCCGGTCGACGCACGGAACCCGGTGATCTGCCGATCGATGGAACACCTGTTGTCGAGGTGAATCGCGGTGGACGCATCACCTGGCACGGTCCAGGCCAACTGGTCGGATACCCCATCCTGCGGCTTCCCGAACCCTTCGCCGTTGTCGACTATGTACGCCGGCTCGAGGCCATGCTGATCGACGTGTGCGCGGCGATTGGTGTGAGCACCACGCAAGTTCACGGCCGCAGCGGTGTATGGGTCCCCGCCGACCGCGACCGACCCGAACGCAAGGTTGCCGCCATCGGTGTGCGAGTAGCACAGGGCGTGACGATGCATGGGTTCGCCCTCAACTGCAATTGCGATATGTCCGCCTTCGGGTTGATGATCCCGTGCGGCATTGTCGATGCAGGGGTCACCAGCCTCAGCGTCGAGCTTGACCGCGATGTCACCGTCGCGGAAATGTTGCCAATCATGGAAGAGCACCTCACCGCCGTCTTCAGCAACGATCACGCGCAAGCGTAGGCTGCCTTCCATGACCTCGGTACCTACTGATTCCGCTTACAGCGGGACCAATCCCGATGGACGACGCTTACTCCGGATCGAAGCACGGAACTCGGCGGTTCCGATTGAACGCAAGCCACCGTGGATCAAGACACGTATGCGCACCGGACCCGAATACACCGCGGTGCGTGACCTTGTGGCCCGCGAAGGGCTCCACACCGTATGCCAAGAAGCAGGGTGTCCGAACATTTTCGAATGCTGGGAAGATCGAGAGGCCACTTTTTTAATTGGTGGTGAACAGTGCACGCGACGCTGCGATTTCTGTCAGATCGACACCGGCAAGCCGGCCCCTCTTGATCGAGATGAGCCGCGACGGGTCGCAGAGTCTGTGCGCACGATGCAACTGCGCTACGCCACCGTCACCGGCGTCGCCCGCGATGATCTTGTCGACGAGGGATCCTGGTTGTACGCCGAGACAATTCGTCTCATTCAACAGCTGAACCCAGGGTGCGGTACCGAGGTGCTGATTCCTGATTTTTCTGGAAAGCCGGAACTGCTCGCCGAAGTCTTTGCTACAAACCCCAGCGTCTTGGCCCACAACGTAGAAACGGTGCCCCGCATCTTCAAACGCATTCGACCAGCGTTCACCTATGAGCGCAGCCTCGATGTTATTACCCAATCTCGACAGGCCGGGCTTGTGACGAAGAGCAATCTCATTCTGGGTCTTGGTGAAACCGATGAAGAAATCGACACGGCGTTGATTGACCTCCATGACGCCGGGTGCGAACTGATCACCATCACCCAATATCTACGACCCACTCCGCGCCATCATCCGGTCGAACGTTGGGTCAAGCCCGAGGATTTCGTCTACTGGCAGGACCGGGCCGAGCAGATCGGATTCTCCGGGGTCATGAGCGGGCCGCTCGTCCGATCAAGTTATCGGGCCGGTCGTTTGTATTCACAAGCCATGGCCGCCCGTCAGATCCCGTGACAGAACCCGACCAACTCCTCGGTCAAGTGATCGCCACGCATGTGTGGCCGCCCCACACCCCAAGCCCAACCGCGGTTGACCACCTCGAATTGGATTGGGGTGGTCCGATCGGGGATCGCCACCATGGCCTCACAATGACCTCCGACACGCGCCAAAAGGCAGTCTTTGTGCGTGGCACGACAATTCGCAATCACCGGCAGGTATCCGTGGTTGATATCGGCGAACTGGCCCAGATCTCAGCCAACTTAGGTCTTGACCACCTCGCACCCGGTGTGATCGCCGACAACATCGCAACGTCTGGGCTTGACGAACTAACCGCGATGCCACCGATGACACGCCTGGTGTTTTCGGGCGGGGTTGTCCTGATGACCGGGGGTGCGAACCTCCCGTGCGTCATCGCCGGCCAACTGGTCGTCGATTCTGTGTCGGAGACGCTCTTGGGTGGACCAGGTGGGACCCCACCGACCGCGTCGGCCTTCGTCAAAGCGGCCTTCACTCTTCGCGGCATCACCGGGTGGGTGGAGCATCCTGGATCGATCCGGCCCGGTGAACAGGTCCGAGCCATCCTGCCCTAGCCATGGGCCTGACGGGCGGGGCTCTAGAGTGGGCGTATGTCTGACCCGACACCCGCCAAGAAGGGGCGCTTCGCCCGACTACGTTCTGGTCTAGGTTCGCTGCGCGAGAACTACCGCATGACCCGTCGCTACCACCGCTGGGTCGGCTACGAGATGCTCGGGTTGTTCATTTTGGTGGCCGCGGTCGTGGCCACCCCCGTGGGACTGTTGTTGAACTGGCCCACCGGCATCCTGTTGGGGTTGCCTCTGGGCCTGTTGGCAGCAACTTTTTGGTTCAGTCGCCGCGCCATGAATGCTGCCTACCGTGGTATCGAGGGTCAAGCGGGCGCCGCGGCCGCGGTGGTCGAGAACATGCGCGGTAAATGGTGGGTCACCCCCGCGGTTGCGGTGTCAAAGAACCAAGACCTAGTCTCTCGCGTCATTGGCAAGTGCGGAGTCGTGCTCGTCGGCGAAGGACCCTCGTCGCGCATCACGCACCTTCTTGCCAATGAGCGCAAGAAGACCGCTCGATGGCTGCCCGAAACCCCGATCTATGAAATCCAGGTCGGTGTCGAGGAAGACCAGGTCAATATCGCCAAGCTGCAGTCCACTCTCACTCGATTGCCCAAGAATCTGCGGGGTAGTCAGATCCTTGACGTGCGACGCCGTCTTGAGGCACTCTCGGCGCGCGATAACCCGCTGCCGATCCCCAAAGGACCCATGCCTAAAAGTGCAAAAATCCCCAAATCGATGCGGGGCTAGCGTCCGACGACTGAGTCTCGCCGCACCGCGATCGTTCCTGCGGCTTTGTCATGAAGGCCCCGCCCCCGCGAATCATAAATCACCGCCGGGATCACCAGGCAGATCAACGCGGTTCGCAAGGCTACCCGCCACACGGTGAGTCGACCTGGTCCGTCACTGATGACCGCAACTCCCATTATCCGTTGGCCAAATGATGAGCCGATGAGCCATGTGAGCCCGGTCACCTCCAGGTAGAAGATGCCCAAGGTCGCCAGGGCTGACTCGTTTCCTGGGTATTCGAATTGCGGAAAAATCAATCGCGCCACTAGCAGACTGGCCAGCCAATCGATCACGATGGCGATAACTCGGCGGCCGAATCCAGCCGGCTCAGGAGCGTGCGCGCCTGGCGGACGCGAAGGGGAGGTCACGCCCCGCACGCTATCGGGTGTGAGGTTTGCCACTCTCCGAGCATGCGGTGTAACACGTTTGAAACAACCGGTACACCGGCTGGAAATCCGCTATCTCTAAGGTTGAGGTCAACAGGGCAGGAGCTCTGCCACAGCGGTGAAAAACCCTGAAGAGGCGATCACCTCGTCGGTCACAAAACCGGCGAGACCATGGAGGAATCAATGTTTAATAATGCAGAAGAGGTAACGCGCTTCATTGGCGACAATGACGTGAAGTTCGTCGACGTGCGATTCGTCGATCTACCCGGTGTCATGCAGCACTTCACCATGCCAGCCAAAGCGTTTACCGAAACAGCATTCACCGATGGACTGATGTTCGACGGCTCCTCCATCCGAGGATTCCAGGCCATTCACGAGTCAGACATGAAGTTGATTCCTGACCCCACCACGGCCTTCTTGGATCCGTTTCGAATCGAAAAAACCCTCGTGATCAACCACTCCATCCGCGATCCATTCACCGATGAGCCCTACAGCCGCGACCCGCGCAATGTCGCCAGTAAGGCCGAGGCATATCTGGCCTCCACCGGCATCGCCGACACGGTGTTCTTCGGACCAGAGGCTGAGTTCTACATTTTCGATGACGTTCGCTTTGAGACCAAAGCCAATGCCGGCTACTACTTCATCGATTCAATCGAAGCGGCCTGGAACACCGGACGCGAAGAGGAGGGCGGCAACCTTGGCTATAAGACGCGGTACAAGGGTGGCTACTTTCCCGTCCCGCCGGTTGATCACTACGCGGATTTGCGCGATGAAATGGTTGTCGCACTCCAGCAAGTGGGCTTAGAGGTCGAGCGTGCCCACCACGAGGTTGGCACGGCGGGGCAGACAGAGATCAACTATCGCTTCAACTCACTGCAGCATGCCGCCGACGAGGTCATGATGTTCAAGTACGTCGTCAAGAACGTCGCCTGGGCCAATGGCAAGACCGTGACCTTCATGCCCAAACCATTGTTCGGCGACAACGGATCTGGCATGCACTGCCACCAGTCACTATGGCAGGGCGGTCAACCATTGTTCTACGACGAAATGGGCTATGGCGGGCTTTCAGACATGGCGCGCTGGTACATCGGCGGACTGCTTCACCACGCCCCCTCGCTCCTGGCGTTCACCAATCCAACGATCAACTCCTACCACCGTTTGGTGCCCGGCTTCGAAGCGCCCGTGAACCTGGTCTACTCCGCCCGTAACCGTTCGGCGTGCATTCGGATTCCTGTCACCGGTACGTCACCCAAGGCCAAGCGCGTTGAGTTTCGCGTGCCTGATCCTTCCTCGAATCCCTATCTCGCCTTCTCTGCCATGCTCATGGCCGGCATCGACGGAATCAAGAACAAGATCGAGCCGCCGGCACCGGTCGACAAGGACCTCTATGAGTTGCCGCCGGAGGAACTAGCCGACATCGCGCAGGTACCTGATTCGCTTCCGGCTGCTCTTGCCGCTCTCGAAGCCGATAACGATTACCTGCAGGCCGGTGACGTGTTCCCGGCTGACCTGATCGAAACTTGGATCGATTGGAAGAACACCAACGAGGTCGATCCGATTCGCTTGCGGCCGCATCCGCATGAGTTCGAGATGTACTTCGATATCTAAAGGCGGTCCGCATCGCCAACTCCCCGATTCGCATCGCCTCGCGCAAAGGGGACGGTGGGGTGGGTTCTCTCCGGGGGTCCACCCCACCGCCCGTTAGGGAGATGGTTCAGTCCCTAGTTTCATCTGTCGCACGACGCGTAGCGCCATGTACACACCGACCATGGCGACCGCACCCATGAAGCCGTTGAGTGCCACATTCGGCCACGCGGCAATCGCTAGTGCATAAACGGTCAGACCCACGCTTCCGAGCAGCGTGACCACGTGAAAGGCGACGCTGTGTGAGGACAGACGCCTGGTTGCAACCAGGGCGTATCCCAAAATAATGCAGCCAGAACCTATCCAACCTACGACCGTCCAGATGACATCCACGCGGTCACTCTAGGCGCGTGGGTGCGATGGTGCGGGCGAACGTGTCACGAGTAGAACAGCCGCTCCATCACCGCGCGGGCGCGGCGCGTCGTGCGCCGATAGTCCTCCAGCATCTGGCTGCCTTGACCAGGCGCATATCCAAGTAGGTGGGCCACTGCCGGTAGGTCGGGCAACCCCGATGGCACCACATCGGATGACTTACCTCGAGCCAGAACGATCGCGTTGCGCACCGAGGTGGCCAGTACCCATGCCTGCATCAACGTTCGGGCGTCGTCAGAATCCAGCAGTGAATGATCTTGCGCCACCTGCAACACCACCTGGGTCGAGGTGGTTTGCATCTGCGGAATCATTGCTGCGTGGCGAAGCTGCAGCAATTGGGCCACCCATTCAACATCGGATAGACCTCCCCGGCCCAACTTCGTGTGCAGTGTCGGATCCGCCCCTCGAGGTAGCCGTTCAGATTCCATGCGTGCCTTCAGCGTGCGCATACTGGTCAGCGCCACGTCGCTGATTCCATCCGCCGGCCAACGCAGCGGATCAATGATTTGCTCGAATTCGCGCCCTAATGCGTCGTCGCCGGCGATCGCCCGAGCACGCAAGAGCGCCTGCGCTTCCCAAGGTGAGGACCAACGCTCGTAGTACGCCCGATACGACGCCAACGTCCGCACCAGCGGGCCTTGTCGGCCTTCAGGACGCAGATCGGCGTCAACGACAAGCGCCGGATCAGGCGAGGGAACGGTCAGTAGTTGACGCATCTCATTGATGACTCGAGCCGCGGCGTCGGCGGCCTCTTTATCCGATGTGCTCGGGAGCGGGTCATGAACGAACAACACATCGGCATCCGAACCGAAACCCAGCTCCGCGCCACCAAACCGACCCACGGCAATGATGGCCACTCGGGTCGGAAACGGTTGACCACTCACTCGTTCAGCCGCCTGAATCGTGGCACGAAGTGTCGCTCTCAAAGATGCAGCGGTTACATCGGTTAAGCCCTGCATCGTCGCGTTCAGGTCCGCGACGCCCAGGACGTATCCCGCGGCTATCCGAAACAGTTCACGTCGGCGAACGGCGCGCACGAAGGCAACAGCAGCTTCAACCGACTCATGGCGATCCACGACAGCATCAAGTTCTTGATTGATGTGACTCAAGGAACGTGGAACAAGCTCGGTGTCATCGGACAAGATCGATAGGGCATCAGGCGACCGCAGCAGCAGGTCCGAGGCGTAGCGACTCGATGACAACAGTGTGGCCATGCGTTGGCCGGTAATCGATTCGTCACGAAGAAGCCGCAGAAACCATGGCGTTGACCCGAGCTCTTCACTCATCTGCCGAAAGCCCAGCAACGCCCCATCAGGATCGGGACCATCGGCAAACCACCCGAGCAACACCGGCAGCAGCGTGCGTTGAATTGCGGCTCGGCGTGAGACACCCGAGGTGAGCGCTTCGATATGGCGCAGCGCCCCCTGCGGGTCGCGGTAGCCCAGCGCTTGAAGTCGCGCCCCGGCTGCTTCAACACTCAGTCGTGCAGATCCCGCATCCAGTCGAGCGACCGCTTGCAGAAGGGGCCGGTAGAAGAGTTTTTCATGAATGCGACGAACCTCATGCGCATGCCCGGTCCATGCCTTAGTGAGTTCAGCCTCTACATCGCCGCGAAACCCCAAGGATCGACCGAGCCGGCGAATATCCTGGGCATTATCAGGAACCAAGTGGGTACGGCGCAGACCCTGTAATTGAATACGGTGTTCCATCGAGCGCAGAAAACGGTAGGCGGAGGAAAGCACAGCTCCGTCCTCCCGACCGATGTATCCCCACGTCGCGAGCGCCTCAAGGGCACTCAAGGTCGATGGTGCACGCAGCATCACGTCGGAACGACCATGCACCAATTGCAGCAGTTGTACTGAGAATTCGACGTCTCGAAGGCCACCGCGCCCCAGTTTGAGTTGGCGTTCGGCATCACGGCTGGGAATGTGCTCCTCTACGCGCTTTCGCATGCGTTGCACATCTGCCACAAAGCCGTCTCGGTCCGCAGCAGTCCAGACAAACTCACTCATCGCATCGACATAGGCCGCGCCCAGGGCTTGATCGCCCGCGGCAAATCGAGCCTTCAACAGGGCCTGGAACTCCCATGTGGTGGCCCATCTCTCGTAGTACCCGCGATGCGAAGCCAGAGTGCGAACAAGGGCGCCAGCCTTGCCTTCTGGTCGCAACGCCGCATCCACCTGCCAAAGCGACCCTTCTTGCGTGCGCGTACCGCAGGCCCTGATCAACCCTGTTGCCAGTCGAGTTGCCGTGCGTAGGGCTTCCTCATCGGTGCTGCCATCAACTGGCTCGGCCACAAAGATGACGTCCACGTCGCTGATGTAGTTCAACTCCCGCGCACCGCACTTACCCAGTGCGATGACTGAGAATCGGCATGCGGGAGCATCCTCTGGCAACTCCGCCCGTGCAATCGCCAGGCCTGCCTCAAGGGCTGCGTCGGCTAGATCCGACAATTCCGCGGCGGTCTGTTCCAGGGGAACGCCAAAGACGAGGTCACGCACGGCGATGCCTAACAATGCTTTGCGGTAGGCCACCCGCAGCGCATCCAGTTCCTCGTTATCGAATCCACCGGCAATGGGAGCATCAACGCTGGCTCCGGCTCCCACAGCCGCCAAGAGTTGCTGGCGATACTCGCCTGCGGGTGCGGCGTCACGCGTTGTCGCCGCCAGAGTCGAAATCTGGTCGGGATGTCGAACCATGTGATCACCTAGTGCCGCCGATGCACCGGCGACCGACACCACAGCCAGTAACAAGTGAGGCGACGATAGAGCCAACTCACGCACCTGGTCTGGTAGCTGCGTGAGTGTTGCCAACGCCCAATCTGGATCTGCCGCAGACCCCAGCATTTCCAGCAGCGCGTCAAGTGAGTCGTGACGCGACACGATCGGCAGTTTCCAGGTGGCGATCAGGTCAGCACCGGCAACGGCATCTTGACACCCCGCGCGAGCAAGCCGGGAGGCGAGTGAAGTTGCACGGGAGTTGCTCACAACAGCGGTAGGTATCGGTCGATCTCCCAGGCACTCACCTGCCCGCGATACTCCTCCCACTCAGCCTTCTTGTTACGCAGGAAAAAGTCAAAGACGTGCTCGCCAAGCGTCTCAGCCACCAGCTCTGATCGTTCCATCGCTTGAATGGCTTGATTGAGGCTGCTAGGCAGGGCCTCCATACCCATGGCTCGACGCTCGGCCGGGGTCAAACTCCAGACATCGTCGTCGCTACCGGGAGGCAGTTCATAGCCCTCCTCAATGCCCTTCAGTCCGGCCGCCAAGATGACCGCGAAGGTCAAGTACGGATTACAAGCGCTGTCGACCGATCGAAATTCCACACGGGTGGAATTGCCCTTGGCGGGCTTGTACATGGGCACGCGCACCAGAGCTGATCGGTTGTTGTGCCCCCAGCACACCCACTCAGGGGCTTCACCGCCACCGGCAATGCGCTTATAGGAGTTCACCCACTGGTTGGTGATCGCACTGATCTCCGGTGCGTGGCGGAGTAGGCCTGCCATGAACGACCGCGCAACCTTCGACAATTGCATCGGCGCCCCAGCCTCGTAGAACGCATTGCGATCGCCTTCAAAGAGCGACAGGTGCGTGTGCATACCTGAGCCAGGTGCGTCCCGGAACGGTTTAGGCATAAAGGTTGCGTAGATTCCCTGCTCGAGCGCAACCTCCTTGACGACCAGTCGAAACGTCATCAGATTGTCAGCCGTGGACAGGGCATCGGCGTATCGCAGGTCGATCTCCTGCTGACCAGGACCGCCTTCATGATGGCTGAATTCCACGGAAATGCCCATAGCCTCAAGCATCGTGATCGCCTGACGCCTGAAGTCGTAGCCAATGGCCTGCGGGGAGTTATCGAAGTATCCATAGTGGTCGATCGGTTCGGGGGCGCCTTTACCAGGCGGATCATTCAGCAGGTAGAACTCAACCTCCGGGTGTGTGTAAAACGTGAAGCCCATATCTGCAGCACGGGTCAAGGTGCGCCGCAGAACCCACCGTGGATCCGCATAGGACGGTGAGCCATCAGGCAGGTGGATATCGCAGAACATACGTGCCACACCGGCCACGTCCGAGCGCCACGGCAGCACAGCGAAGGTGGACGGGTCGGGCTTGGCGAGCATGTCAGATTCCGAAACACGGGCAAATCCCTCAATGGCTGAACCATCGAAGCCGAGGCCCTCCTCGAACGCGGCCTCGAGCTCAGCAGGAGCTACGGCCACTGATTTGAGTGTCCCGAGCACGTCGGTAAACCACAAACGCACGAAACGGATGTCTCGCTCTTCGATGGTTCGCAGCACGAAGTCAGTTTGCTTATCCATAGCCACATCTTGCCCGGTTCATGTTTCCAGGACGTTACCGTCCCACCCGTGGCACCAAGCGCAGCTGGAGCAGGCCGCTACCGTTAGCGGCTGTGACGTACTTTCGTATCGCCCTCGCGCAGGTCAACCCCACGGTCGGGGACCTCGCCGGCAATACCCAGATGATGCTCGACTGGGCCGCGCGAGTTGACGATGTCGATCTGCTGGTATTTCCCGAAATGGCCCTCACCGGCTACCCCATCGAAGACCTCGCGTTGCGACCGAGTTTTCAACGCGCAGCCGCGGCGGCACTCGTCGAACTCGCCGCCGGACTCAACGCAGTCGGCCTTGGCCAGACCCCGGTCGTTGTCGGCAGCCTCAGCATCGACTCACACGGTCGACCCCTCAACATCGCAGCTGTCATTTACCGCGGTGATGTCGCCGCGACCTATCACAAGCACCGACTTCCCAACTACGGCGTCTTCGATGAGTTCCGGTATTTCTCCGCCGGTACGGTGCCGCTGACACTGCGCATCGCTGGGATTGACGTGGGTATTGCAATCTGCGAAGACATCTGGAGCAACGCGACCCCGCAACCGTGGGACTCAACGGCCGATTTGCTGGTCGTGTTGAACGGGTCACCGTTCGAACGCCGCAAAGACGACGAGCGCCTTGACCTTTGCGTGCAGCGAGCACGCCAAAACGATCTCGCTGTCGCCTACGTCAACCTGGTCGGAGGCCAAGACGAACTCGTCTTCGATGGCGACTCCCTCGTGGTTGATAGAACCGGACAGCTCATTGCACGTGCGCCACAGTTCATCGATGGCCTCATGACCGTCGACCTCGATTTACCTACCGGCACGGGCACAGACGCTAAGTGGTTCAGCGACAGCCACACACGCGAAACTCCCCCACTGACTCCCGGTGTGGCCGTAGCTCTAGACGATGACGAAGAGCTCTACGAAGCATTGGTTCTCGGATTGTCCGACTACGTTCGCAAGAACGGTTTCCACCAGGTGGCCCTCGGGCTCTCCGGAGGTATCGATTCGGCGTTGGTCGCAGCCATCGCATGTGACGCGTTGGGGGCCGATCGAGTCATTGGTGTGTCGATGCCCAGCAAATACTCATCGGCGCATTCGCAATCCGACGCCGCGCAACTGGCGCAGCGAACCGGACTCAATTTCCGCACCGTTCCGATCGCTGAATTCGTGCACCTTTTCACCGAGACACTGCACCTGTCTGGCCTTGCCGAAGAAAACGTGCAGGCCCGAGTTCGCGGGGTCACGTTGATGGCGATCTCCAATGCTGAGGGCCCGCTGGTTCTTGCCACGGGAAACAAGAGCGAACTTGCCGTGGGCTACTCGACGATCTACGGCGATGCCGTCGGCGGTTTTGCCCCCATCAAGGACGTCACGAAGACCCAGGTGTGGCAATTGTCGCGCTGGCGAAACGCCATCGCGGTTGAGCGCGGGGAGATTCCTCCGATTCCACCCGACAGCATCACCAAGCCCCCCAGCGCAGAATTGAGACCAGATCAGCAGGACTCTGATTCGCTACCTGATTATGAAATCTTGGACCAGTTATTGGACCTCTACGTGGAAGGCGACCGCGGGGCATCCGATCTCGTATCTGCGGGTTTTGCCCCTGACTTGGTCGAACAGGTCATTGCTCTAGTGGATCGCGCCGAATATAAGCGCCGTCAGTACCCGCCCGGTACAAAGGTGTCTGCCAAGGCGTTCGGACGAGACCGGCGATTACCCATTACGCATCGGTGGCGCGAGCAAGGCTTTTGATGGCAAGCCAAATGCCACGATGAGGGCCGCGATCGCAACAATCGCCAGTGACACAAAGTAGGTCAAGTGCGAAGCGGTCAGAAACGCCTCGAAGATCTGTGTCTGAATCCCTGCGATGACATCGGGCGCCGCAGTTGACTGCATCAACAACGCATCGGTGGCAACAATGGATTGCGATGCGGTTGTGACCACCTGATCAGGCAGGTCGAGGGGGGACAAGATTTCTATGGCCGATGCTGAGTACTGGGTAGCCAAGACGGTACCGATGATGGCCACACCCAAGGCACCGCCCACCTGGCGTACCGTGTTTTGCACAGCCGAACCTGCACCGACTTGAGCTAGCGGCAGCACATTTTGCATAACGGTCGAGGCTGGCGCGATCACATTGCCCATACCGAAACCGAACAGGAAAAATCCGCCCAAAAGTAGCCACATCGGCGACTCTACGGTGGTGAAAGTTAACCCGAGAAGTGATAGCGCGACGAGCGTCAAGCCGGTGGTCATCACCGATCGATACCCAAACCTGGCCACCATCGCGGCGCTGCGTGGGGCACCGATGAGCTGTCCGACCGCGAAGGGAATGAAGCACAACCCAGCCGTCAACGGGTCGAAGCCGCGAATAATCTGCAGGTAAAAAGGCAGCGTGAAAGTGATACCCATGAGTGCAAAGAACGCCAGCGATACTGCCAGGAGACTGATCGCGTAACCGCGATTGCGAAACAGCCTGACGTCAAAGGAAGCGTGCGAACTGCGTGCCTGCAACCAGATAAACAGGGCAATCACAATGATGCCGACAACAATTGGCACCAGGACGCTCGGAGCGAACCAGTCTCGCGTGCGGGAGGCATCAATGATTCCGTAGATCACCAAGGTGAGCCCGGTAACCGACATCACCAGCCCGGGGAAGTCCAATTTCCTAGGCGCGGGATTCCGAGACTCCGGCACAACCCGCCAGATCCCCAACAGACCGATCAACACAATCGGGACATTGATCAAGAAGACCGCACCCCAATCATTGCCGGTCAGCCAACTCGACCATGTCGGATGCTGCAGCAGCATTCCCCCAAGAACCGGCCCAAGCGCCACAGCAGCGCCGACCGCTCCGGCCCACGTGCCAATGGCCTTGCCACGTTCATGCCGTGGGAACACCACGGTGATGATCGCCAAGGTTGCCGGTAGCACGGCCGCGCCACCCAAGCCCATTACTGCGCGTGACCCGATCAGCATGGGCGCGCTCAACGAAAATGCACAGACCGCCGATGCGGCGCCGAAAATTATCAGCCCCGTGATGAGAATTCGCTTGCGGCCAAGCCGGTCACCCAGAACACCCCAGGTAAACAGCAACGCCGCAAAGGTCAAGATGTAACTGTCCACAGCCCACACAAGTGCAGACGGACTCGCATTGAGATCTTGTTGGATCGTTGGCAAGGCGATGTTGAGGACCGTGTTGTCAATGACTACGACCAGCAAAGCCACGATCAAGACACTGAGGATTGCCCATCGACGAGGATGCCCCTGCCCGTTAACCATCCATTCATCGCCGTCTGCCGTCGCTTGAACGGGGGGTGAATCTGACCGATCGGGCATGCATTCCCCTCTGTCTCCACTCCCTAGTGGTGACCAGGGCGACCATACTCCGCCCGCACGACGCACATCGGTATGCGCCCGGTCTCCCATTTTCGGTTCACATGTGCCAGGCTTGACTCGTCCGGGGACTCCATCAGGGAGCCTCGAGATTGGAGAAAGTGATGAATGAGCCTGTTGAGCCCACTGTGCCCACGCTTTATGGCAGCAGCCGGCAGCGCCGGGTAACGGTTCGAGATCTGCAGTTGGCTAAGGAGCGCGGCGAGCGCTGGCCGATGATCACCGCCTACGACGCCGTCACTGCACGAATCTTTGATCAAGCTGACATCCCGGTCATTCTCGTGGGTGATTCCGCAGCGATGGTGGTCTACGGGTACGACTCAACGATTCCGATCACCGTTGATGACCTACTACCACTGACTCGAGCCGTGGCGCGGGGAACGCAACACGCATTGATCGTGGCCGATCTCCCGTTCGGCTCCTATCAGTCCGGGGTAGCCCAGGCACTGGACACGGCGTCACGGTTTCTCAAGCAGGCGGGAGCCCACGCGGTCAAGGTTGAAGGAGGGCAGCGAATTCTCCCGCAGGTTGAGGCGCTCGTCGCCGCCGGCATTCCGGTCATTGGCCACCTGGGGCTGACCCCGCAGTCGGTCAACGTGTTGGGCGGCTATCGCGTTCAAGGACGCGGCGAGGCGGGCGAACAACTTATGCAAGATGCCAAGGCACTCGCACAGGTCGGCGCCAGTGCGATCGTTTTGGAGTGTGTACCGGCTGCGTTGGCAGCAAAGGTCACAGCATCGCTCCCGATACCTACTATTGGCATCGGTGCCGGTGGCGACACCGATGCTCAGGTATTGGTGTGGCAAGACCTGTGCGGGTTAACCGAGGGACCGGCACCGAAGTTTGTACCGCGCTACGCCGATATGCGTGCCGTTATCACCGACGCCGTCACGAATTGGTCAGCTGATGTCCGCGATGGTACGTACCCGGGTCCTGAGCACGCATACAACTAGCCGATAGGTCACACGTCAGTCACACGCACACCCGCGTGCGCTTTGTAGCGTCGATTCATCGAAATGAGATTCGCGGTGAACGCTTCAACCTGACCGGCGTTGCGCAGGCGACCGCCATAGATGCCGCGTATTCCCGGAATACTGCCAGCGAGTTGTTGCACCACATCGGTGGCCGCCCGATCATCGCCGAGCACGATGACGTCCGTGTCGAGTGTTGTCACCTCGTCATCAAGGAGCAGGACGGCTGAGACGTGATGGAAAGCCGCCGTCACCGTACTTTGGGGTAGCAAGATCGCCGCCTGCTGAGCAGCCGAACCCTCGGCAACCTCAAGTGCGAATGCACCCTGCTTGTCGAATCCCAGCGGATTTACGCAGTCCACCACAATTTTTTCGGCGAGGAATGACGCAAGTGGGGCGAGCGTGTCAGCATGCGCGGCCCAAGGAACAGCGATGATCGCGATGTCACATCGAGCCGCACAATCGGCATTTGTCAGGCCCTCAACGCCTGGGATAGTTGCTGCGATTTCCCGGGCGCGAGGCTCATCACGCGAACCGATGGCCACGATATGACCTGCTGCCGCAAGACGTTTGGCTAACCCGCGACCTTGTTCTCCCGTGCCTCCAATGATGCCAACAACATGGTACGAAAGCGAGTCGGAGTCGTTCGTTGCCTGCGTGGCGTGATCATGTGAGGTCATGAATCACATCGTGTCAGATGCCAACCGTGCGCGCGACGCACACGACAAATGCGACACACGACAATGCAAAACGCCTAATGAAATGGGAATTCTGTCACTTTTCTGTCACAGTTGTAACTAACCAACTCGTCAACGGACGAGTATTGACCCACAGGAGGCACCGTGGCGGTCGCAAAGAAGACCACGGCACGCAAGGCAACAGCCAAGAAAGCAGCTAAGAAGACCACTGCCCGCAAGGCACCGGCACGCAAGGCAACAGCCAAGAAGGCAGCTAAGAAGACCACTGCCCGCAAGGCACCGGCACGCAAGGCAGCGGCAAAGAAGACCACCGCCCGCAAGACAGCGGCAAAGAAGACCACCGCCCGCAAGACAGCGGCAAAGAAGACCAC
>JAFMCH010000047.1 GCA_017857875.1 Actinomycetota bacterium
CACCCACACCCACACCGGCACCGGCACCCGCACCGGCACCGGCACCCGCACCCGCACCCGTGCCTGTGCCCGTGCCCACCCCGACACCTGAGCCGACCCCTTCGCCTCCCGGCGTCGTGGTCGGTCTTAGCGTCGAGCCGGGCAATGAAAGCATTGAGGTGTCCTGGCAGCCACCTGCTGATGGCGATGATTCGGTTTCGGGATACCAGGTTGAGGTCCGCAAATGGGGTACCAGTTCTGTTGAACAATCACACGAGGTCGCGGTTACCGGTCTTGGCCTCGGCAATCTGACCAACGGGCAGCAATACGTGGTGTCGGTTGTTGCCTTCAACGACGACGGCGTGGGAACCGCCGTCGACTCGCCAGTGGTCAAGCCATTTGGTGTGGCCGAAGCGCCGCGTCGGCTCCGTGCGCGAAACCGCGAAGACGGATTGCTGCTGTACTGGCGGGCTCCGGTCGATGATGGCGGCGCGAGTATCGATGAGTACATCGTGCGCGTTTCTTGGGGTCGCGCCAAGAACCGTAAGAACGACCTCATTCGCGTCGATGGCAGAAGCGTGCTGCTGACCGGTCTCACACCAGGCAAGCGTTATTCGTTATGGGTTTCTGCGAGCAATGCTGCTGGCTCCAGTGCATTCTCGAACAAGCTCATCCGGCGTGCCGCGAGATAACCTGCGGTCTGGTTGAATTTTTAGTTAGCAAAGGTAATGAGTTATGCTAACTAATTATGCGAAAGATGACTCACGACCTTCAGGTCTCGGTCATGCGTTTGGCGAGGCGGTTGCGGGCTGAGCGCGGTGATCACGGACTCACGCTGAGCCAACTGTCGGTCTTGGCGACCCTGCACCGGCATGGCGCGATGACTTCGGGCGAACTCGCCGCCCATGAGCGCGTTCAACCCCCGTCCATGACACGAACGGTCGCAAACCTGGTTGCTGATGGACTATTAGAGCGCAAGGACAACCCCGAGGATCGCCGTCAGGTGCTGTTGCGGCTGACGAAGGCCGGCACTGAACTGCTGGCTAGTGACCGGGCTCGGCGGGAAGCGTGGCTGACCTGTCGGATGAGCGAGATCACCGCGGACGAGCGACAAACGCTCGCCCGTGCCGCCGTGATCTTGGATCGGTTAGCGGGTTCATGAGTCCAACGTTTGCCGCCCTTGCCTACGGCCAGTACCGGCGATATCTGCTCGCACAGCTGTCAACCGGCATCGGGTTTTGGATGATGCGGTTGGCGCAAGACTGGCTGATCTTGGATATCACCGATGGTTCAGGCACCGCGGTGGGCATCGCGACGGCCCTGCAATTCCTGCCGTTTTTGATCATTACTCCGTGGGCGGGTGTTCTGGCGGATCGCTTCTCTCGCCGCACTCTCATGATCTGGGCCCACGTGGGACTGACCTCGGCATCAATCGCGTTGTTGGTGGCGCTTCTGACCGATACCGCCACTTTGGCTGTGGTTTTCCTGCTCGCAGCACTCACCGGTGTGATGGCGGCCGTTGACCAGCCGTCACGTCAGGCGATGGTGGGGCAGTTGGTGGGCGATGATCACCTGGCCAACGCTGTAGCGCTTAACTCGGTCGCGTTCAACCTTGCCCGCATTGGTGGACCGGCACTGGCGGGAATTTTGATCGCCGGTACCGGTTTACCCGTGGTGATGGGCGTGATCGCCGCGATGTTTGCCGTTGCCCTCAGTGGTATTGCGAGCCTGCGTCGCATACCCGTGGTGCATCGCAGCTCGGAGAATCGCACCACGTTCAGCCAAGGCATCGCCTTCTTGCGGGCACGATCAGAACTGATTTTCTTGCTTGCCCTGGTGTTCTTCGTGGCGATGTTCGGCCTGAATTTTCAGCTGACGACGGCACTGATGGCCACCCAGGAGTTTGCCGGTGGCGCTGCCTCGCTTGGCATCTTGTCGACCTTCTTGGCGCTGGGCAGCTTGTTCGGCTCGCTGATGGCGGCTCGACGCATTCGTGTCCGCGTGCGCTTGATCGTGGTCGCAGCCCTGGCTTTTGGATTGTCCACCTTGGTCGCAGGGCTGATGCCCACCTGGGCGCTTTTCGCCATTGTCTTGCCGCTGTGTGGTTTGACCGCGATGACTTTCACCACAGCGGCCCAGTCCTTCCTGCAATTGGCCACACCGGATCATTTACGCGGGCGAGTCATGGGCATCTACACGATGCTGTTCTTTGCCGGTACCCCGTTGGGGGCGCCTCTTATTGGCTGGCTGTCAGACATCTTCGGGGCACGCGTTGGCCTCATCGGGGGCGGCATCGGCGTGCTGGTCAGTACGGCGTTGTTGTCCTGGCGACTGCTTCGTTCTCGTGAGTTGCGCGTCAGTGGCCACCTGCACGCTCCACATCTTCAGGTGCATCCGCGGGGTCGCGACTTTGAGGTCACTTTGTAGTCGAAACGATTGCCAAGGCTGTGAATAGGCTGTGAATTATGGGAACCGCGCGGGAAAATCACCGTAGGAGCGGCTGCGTTGCGCCAGGGCCCTCGCGGCGCGGGTGACACTTAGTGTGCACACGCACATGGGGGTAGGTGACCGAGGAGGAGCCGCATGATCGGCTGGCCAGGCTTGACGGGTCTGAGTGTCGCGGTAGCTGCGCTGCTGGGGCCAAGCCTGTTTTGGTCTACCCCCGCCGCAGCGGAGGCGCCCGAGACCACTTTTGCCCGCGGTGTGATCGTGCATAGCGTCGATGAAAATGGATCATCGAAAGTTATGCGTCGCACAGCGCAACGACTCGTCGATCCTCGGGTTGAGGTTCTGGTTGATGTGACCCTCGATGAGCACACGGCACTCCTGCTGTTTGATCAGCCCCAACCCGTAGCGGTCGCCGAGGATCTCGCTGCAGATCTACAAGTCCGATCAGATGTGTTGTGGGCCGAACCTGATGTGTTGATTCAGCCGACGGAGGTCACGCTCCCCAACGACCCACTCTTTGTCGATCAGTGGTCACTGTGGGAGGGCGGCGAAGATACTGACATGAGCGTGCGCGCGCCGGAGATTTGGGGCATTGACTCAGGTGATCCCGACGTCGTGATTGCCGTGATTGATACCGGAGTGGCCGCTCATCCGGATCTGGCCGGTCGCGTTATTGACGGATACGATTTTGTCTCTGACATTCTGATGGCCAATGACGGCAACGCCTGGGACCCGAACCCGGCTGATCCGGGTGACTGGGTGTCAGCAGCTGACATCAACTCAGGATTGTTTCCCGAGAGCTGCAGATCGGTCACTCCGTCGACCTGGCACGGAACGCACGTAGCAGGAATTGCTGCAGCGCAATGGAATAACGGATACGGCATTAGTGGTGCCGCGCCGAACGCCACTATCCAAAATGTGCGGGCACTGGGTAAATGTGGCGGGTTCATCTCTGATATCGCTGCTGCAGTGAGATGGTCGGCCGGTGACATTGTGATTGATCCTGACACCCAACTACCTCTGCCCGTCAACACTACCCCTGCTCAGGTCATCAATCTTTCACTCGGTGGCCAATCGGCATGCACGCGCACCATGGCCGATGCAGTGTTGACAGCCCGTGCCCTCGGTTCGGTGGTCGTAGCAGCAGCCGGTAATGATTCATTGCCGGTATCCACTCACCTGCCGTCGAATTGCCCTGGCGTCGTCGCGGTTGCAGCAACTGATGCCACGGGTGCTCGCGCGTCGTATTCCAACTACGGGGTGAGTACCGGAGAGATTTTCATCGCGGCCCCGGGTGGCAGCAGCAGCCGCGGAATTCTGTCTACCTCCAACACCGGAGCCACCGCACCAGCACAACCAAGTTTCGACCTCAAGGCGGGCACGTCAATGGCCACGCCGCTGGTATCAGCGGCCGTTGCGCTGATCGTGTCGGGTGGAATCACCGACCCTGTTGCGATTGAAGCTCGCCTAAAACAGTCCGGTCGCGCATTCGCCCCGACTTCCAGCCGAGCCTGCACGGAGGTCACCTGCGGGGCTGGCCTCTTAACTTTTTCCCTTCTCGCCGATTCCATCACCTTGACCGGCGAGCGCACCCAGGTGCGGGGTCGTCCTGGGGTTTCGGTTGAGGGCAAGACCCTGGGGCTGCCGGCCGGTGAACTACTCACCCCGTACGTGAAACTGCCGGGGCAAACCGCCTATCAGCCGGGCACGGGTGTGCGTCGGGTTGTGATTACCCAGGGTCAAGTGGGCGAGTTTGACTGGCAGCGCCGCACGGGCAAAAAGGTCTACGTGTACTTCCGTTCTGAATCGGGTGAGCAAAGCGAACGCGTGATCATCCCGGCGAATTCTGCCTCGGCCACCGGCCGACCGCGCTGACCTCTACGATCAGGGCATGCGCTATTTGATTACGGGTGGAGCCGGCTTCATTGGCTCTCACCTCACCGATGTACTGCTCGCCCGCGGCGATCAGGTGGTGGTCTTGGATGACCTATCCACCGGACGCCATGACAACATCCGCGAGCATCTGACCAACCCCAACTTCGAATTCGTCATGGGGTCGATCCTCAACGAAGCCGTTGTAGATGATGTGGTGCGTCGGGTGGACGTGGTACTGCATCTAGCCGCGGCTGTCGGTGTCGAACTCATCGTAGGTAGGCCGCTGGAGAGTCTGGCCACCAATATTCGTGGTAGCGAGATCGTGCTCGAAAAATGCCACAAGTATGGCCGCAAGGTGTTGGTGACCTCCACGAGTGAGATATACGGCAAGAACGATTCAGATCTGTTGAGCGAAGAGGACGATCGCATTTTGGGTTCGCCGCTGAAGACTCGCTGGTCTTACAGCGAGGCGAAGGCGATCGAAGAGGTCCTCGCCTATTCCTATTGGCGCGAAAAGGGTCTTCCGGTTGTCATCGTGCGCTTGTTCAACACCGTCGGGCCGCGCCAGGTGGGTCACTACGGCATGGTCGTTCCTCGTTTTGTTGAACAGGCACTCAAAGGTGCGCCCATTTCGGTGTACGGCGATGGCACGCAACGCCGGTGTTTCTGCCATGTCGCTGATGTTGTGCGGGCGCTGCTTGGGCTCGTGGACTCTCGCGAGGCGGAGGGCCAGGTGTTCAATGTCGGTGCAAATGAAGAGATTTCGATCGCCGCGTTGGCTGACACGATTATCGAACAGTTGGGGTCGGATTCTGCTGTCGTGAAGGTCTCCTACGACGACGCATATGAAGAAGGATTCGAGGACATGCCCCGACGGGTTCCCAACACGGCGCGGGTGAACGCGCTGGTCGGTTGGCAGCCGCAACTTCGCCTCAAAAACATCATTGCTGATGTCGCCGCTGACATCAGCGGGCGCGTCTAGCGCAACTGAGGATTTGTGAGCCCGCTCGTCTACCTCGCAGCCTTTATCGGGTCAGCGATTGTTTCCACCCTGCTGGTGTGGGGGTCGATAGTGCTCGCGCACCGGACCGGCCTGGTCGATGCCCCCGATGGTGCGCGCAAGCAGCAGGAGCGTCCCATTCCAAAAATTGGCGGAATCGCGGTGGCCGCCACTTTCACCGTGGTGTTCTTCGTCGCAGTGTCGTTATCGGGTGATTTCAGCGAACTGGGCCTGCTCGCCGGTGTCCTACTACCGGCATTGGCCGTTGCGGCATTGGGCTTCATTGATGACGTTCGAACGCTCAACCCTTGGATTAGATTGGTGGCCCAGGTTCTGTTAGCGCTGGTGGTGTGGGCGACTGGAACCCAGGTCAACTTCACATCGATCATGGCTGTCGATATCGCGATCACGGTGTTGTGGATCGTTGGCCTAACGAACGCCATGAACCTTCTGGATAACTCCGATGGCCTGGCGGCCTCCACCACTCTCGTCGCGGCGTTAGGTACCGGCGCGATAGCGGCGATTTATGGCCAGTACTTCGTGGCCGGCTTAGCTTTTGCACTGTCGGGTATTGCTCTGGGGTTCTTGTGGCACAACTGGGCCCCGGCCCGGGTCTACCTCGGCGATGCCGGGGCTTACTTCCTGGGTTTCTTGCTGGCGATCGTTACGCTGCGGTTGCGCCCGGTGGGCATCAATTTGCCGTGGAGTGCATTTATTCCGCTGCTATTGGTGTTGGTTCCTGTCCTGGACACCACGTTTGTGGTGGTTCGGCGATTGTGGGAGCGTCGACATCCGTTCACACCCGGCCGTGACCACCTCAGCCATGTGCTCATTGCTCGAGGATTGTCGGTTCGAGCGTCGGTGGCCGTGCTGCAGGCGGTGTTGCTCATCTCCGTGGGTGCTGCCGTGGCGATCGCGTTGGCAGCGGCGTGAGCTAGCACAGGCGAAGGTAGGCAGAAGAAGCGGGGATATCCGCTCCCCCGTCGCGGACATCCCCTGCTAGCTGTTGACAGTGACAGGTGTGACGGGTCTATTAGGTGCAATCGCCCTGGAATTGTTCGGAATGCGACATAACAGTTACTTTTCGCGTTGCCGGGTCTAGCGCACTGACGGCGGCGGCACGGGTTGGCCTAGCAGGCCGTAGACCTCACTTGCTCGGTAGCGGCGATGGCCGCCAAGCGTGCGGATACTCGATAACTTTCCCGTTTGTGCCCAGCGGGTCACGGTCTTGGGGTCGACGTGGAACAGACTGGCCACCTGAGCGGGTGTGAGCAAAGTGTCGGGGGCCGAGGGCGGAGTGGGCGCAGCCGACCCAGCACCCGACTCGGTTCCGACCGGAATCCCAGCGTGTGGTGAGGTCATTGCTTTCCTCCTTGGCAGCGCTGACCGGTCAATGGCTGGTCAGATCCGTGCTCGGCGAGACCAAATTCGTGCGGATGTTCCTGAACTGCTCGTCATTCTGGCAGATAGGAACGCCCTAGGCCCCCGGTGGTGCGCTGATCTGAGCGAAGCGACTGAGCGGGGAACGAATTTCGGCGGGAATCATGTCCGGGTCAAGGTCGGCGACATCGATCGGATCGCCACCCCATTTAGACAGCGTCTGCTGGATGCTGCGCACGGTGCCCTCGAGTTTGCGGGCAATCATGCGGCGGGCAGCCCACTCGGTTTCACGGTGGCGAAGCGCAGACTCGATGGCCTCAGCCTGGCTGGGGGTGCAGTACAGGCCGAAGGCGCGCTCGAGGCTCACTCGCGCCTCGATGCGGTAGTCGTGGCCCCGCCGCACGAAGTCCCCGGGGCGGGAGTTCATGCCGTTGAGCAGATCGATCGTGGCGATCGCGAACGTGGTGATCGGCCGAAAGCGCACCTCGCGAGGCACCATTTGCGGCCGCGTCGCAGGCGGGCCGAGCCACCAGGGCGGCTGGAACACGATGCGGTAGCCGAACTTATTAACCGGGTCATCGTGATGGACGATCATCAGGTGGCGCATAGCGCCCGGTGGTAAGGCCGGTGCTTCGTCGGCCTGTGACACGCACAGCAACTGATCGAGTGGGTCCATGGCCTCGGGGTTGGCGCGCCAGCGATGCCAGAACTCGGTGCGAAACGGCACGCCGTAGTAGACGCCACCGCTGACACCAAGGTGGTCCAATGCGGGAATACCCGCGTAGGGGCCCGGCACTGTCGACACGTCGAGGGCGACATTGGCGCCGAGACTCTCCCCCATCAAGACCACGCGGGGGCGATCTGCGTCAGGCATGTGCGCGATGTGTTCCTTGATGCCGATCAAGACAGCACGGGTCAGTTGTACGCCCTCGGCCGTGTGCGGCATGGCCAAAGCACTGGGCACCAACGCATATTGCGGCACAACGGTGGCGCAGTTTCCGCTGGTGAGATATTCCAGTGCCTCGGCGATGGTGTAGTTGACGTATCCGACACCGGTAGGTGCGGCCACACAGATGAGTGAGCGCTCATAGGCCCCGCAGGCAACAAGATCGGCGAGGGTGAGCCGGGCCCGCTCGGCGACGGTGTCCGCGGCCTCGTAACCACCGACCACGCGCACCGGTTCAATGGCCGGCTCCCCCGTAACGGCTGTAATTTCTGCAGCGGTCAGTCGCATGAGCACGAACCGGCGCCCCTCCTTGCCGATTGCCGCGAACGGCATCTGGCTGGTGGGTCCGGCGGACACGTGGGGTGAGCTCGGCGGCTGTGGGTAGGCGGCCTCAACGGTGTTATCGCGGTATTGCATGCGCAAGGTGATGGCTCGCATTGCTCGCACCGAGATCGCCGCCATGCCGCCGAGCAACAGTGTGTGGGAGATCAACCCACCCAGAGCACCCACATCGCGGCCGACGATTTTGGCCATCCCGGCCTCGAGAGCGTGGGCGGCGGCTTGCTCGGACACCACGAGGGTGGCTAAGCCGATAGTTGTGCCAACTCCGGCGGCCCCGGCGACGGCGATGGAGCGGGCGTTGACCCCGGCGAAACGATGCTCCTCGCTGGTCGTTCCGTATCGGTGGGCCCGCCGTACCGCGAAGTAGACGTTGCCGGCGGCGATAGCAGCACCGGTGAGCACGTTGGGTACCACCGTCGTGTCAATGCCGGGCTTCCACCCCAGCTTTCGATGTAGTAGCTCATCCCACAATGAGGCTGATCCGCCTGCGATGCCAGCGAATGCCGTTTGGCGACCGAGTGCGTAGGCGGCGGCAGCGATAGTGGAGTTCTGAGCGCGCCCGGAGGTGGCGAACGCGGTGGCGTATCCGGTCGAAATCGCCGCCGCGGCCACCACCATGCGAGCGGTCGTGCCTGGTCGTTGGCCTGGGAGGGCGGCAGCTGCCTCCAGGGTGGCCCAGCCGGTGGCTGTCAGTTCATAGTTAACCGTGGCAACGACGCCCGTAGCGAGGGCTTGCTGCATCGGTGACCTAGGTAGTAGCCCGCGTGCCAGGGTGCCGGCCACGCTCCAGGCTGCTGAGATCACTCCTGCCTGGGCGGGTACGTCTGAGGCCCAGCGGGTGACCCAGCCGGGTCGACTGAGAACGGTTCTCACACCAGCGCGTGCCGAAGGTAGACCCATGGGCCCATTGTGTCGCAGGGAGGTGAGTCGTTCACCACACATTGTCGTAATGGAGACAAAAAAAGCAGCCGGGGCGTCGTTGACGGGGGGGACAAAGACGCAGCCCGGCTGCAATGTCCGACATTAATGTGGCACCGCCGCCATGTCAACTGTGTCGCGTGACTAATCTGCGTCAGCGGTGCGTGCGTACTCGGCTTCGATGGTCTCCTCGTCTGCCTTTTTTGGAAATGCAAACGCCACCAACACCATGCCACCGACTACCGCGACAAGACCGAATCCAAATGCCCAGCTCGACCCGGCGGCGAAAGCATCGCTGGCCCACTGCAAGAGCGCTGTCGAGTCGGTGTTGGGCAGCGTTTCGGCCACGCTGGCTGCTCCCGCATACGAGGAGGTCATCAATGTGACGGATTGATCAGTGAGTAGTTGCTGATCAGCGGCGGGTGCTCCCGAGAACGCGCTGCGCATTTCACCGGCATAGCGAACGACGAGAAGTGCCCCCATCACTGCTTGCATGATGGCGCCGCCGAGATCTCGCTGCAGGTCGTTCATGGCTGAACCCATGCCGAGTAGTCGCGTGGGCACAGCGGCCATGATTGACCGTGATGCGGGTGCTGCAGCGATCGATACACCTGCACCGAGAAGGAAGTACGTGATGGAGACCAACCACACTGATGCGGCGGTCGTCCAGAACATCATGAAGATAAAGCCGGTGGCGACCGTTGCGAAGCCGATAAGCAGCGTGATGCGGGAGCCGAATTTCGGAATCCAAAGCGCTGCGATCGGGGCAAAAAGGACCATGGCGATAGGTGAGGGAAGAATTGCAAGGCCTGCGGCGAAAGTGTTGTATTCCAGCACATTTTGGAGGTACTGCTGGCCGATGAAGAATGACCCCATCAGGGCGCCGAACACGATGATTCCGGCGAGGCCGGCGACCCAGAAGATGCGGCGCCTGGCAATGGTGAGATCGAACAGCGGTCGAGCTATGCGTCGTTGACGATGTAGGAAGTACCAGATGCTGAGTACTGAAATGACGGCGAGGATGATGCTGAATAGTGCTTGTCCTGGCGTAGGGGCGAATGTGATGGCCAACACTAAAGTAGCGATCATCACGATCGAGAGCACGCCGCTGATGCTGTCGACACTGTCACCTGATTCGCCTGAATGCTTGGGCAGTCGAAGCGCGAAGACGAAGGCGATGGCCGCGAGCGGAATCGTGATCGCGAAACCAGAACCCCACCAGGCGAAGGTGAGCAGCCAGCCAACGATGACGGGGCCGATGGCCGAAAAGCCGGCTCCGAGACCAGACCATAAGGCAATGGCTGTTGTCTTCGCCTTGCCATCGAATTGCGCGACGATGATGGTGAGTGTCGTGGGGTACACCATGCCCGCGGCGATGCCGCCGAGAATGCGCGCGATCACCAAGACCGTGATGTTGGGTGCCCATGCGGCCATGGCCGCGAGCGGGATTGACACGGCCAAGCCGACTAGTAGTAAGCGTCGACGTCCGAAGCGATCCCCAAGCGCGCCCAGGTACACCACCGACATCGCCAAGCCCAGTGTGAAGCCAACGGCTACGAGGTTGAGTCCGGTTTGCGCGGCCCCCAGGTCTTTGCCGATATCGGGCAGTGAGACGTTTGCCACCGCGAGGTTCAAGTTTGCAACGCCTGCGGCCAGAATAAGCGTGGCGAGAACGAAAATTCCTTGCCGCGTGAACGTCGTTGATTTGGCGGGGGTCCCCGCGGCGGAAAGGTTCACGGATGCATAGTCCCATGGACAAGCTCATCGGCGACATCCATGAGTGCCAGCACATCAGCATCCGTGGTTCGCGGGTTGGTGAAGCAAGGTCGAAGCCATGTGCGGCCATCTAGGTCAGCGTGGGAAACGTATACCCGCCCGTCACCTTGGATGGCCCGCACGAGCGCGGAATTATCGACACCCACGTGGCGCAATAGAACGATTGACAATGTTGGGTGCAGTGCGACCTCCCAGCCGGCCCGCTGTGATGCGAGGCGATACATAAATTGGGCTTGATCAAGATTCGATTGCAGCGCTTGACGAAAGGCATCAGCGCCATGGGCACGAAAGGCCAGCCAGAGTTTTAGTGCGCGTAGGGGGCGGGAGTATTCGAGGGTGACGTCGACCGCGTTCAGCTCCGTGTCGGGGATATAGCTTGTCTGGTGTCCGAATGCCGCGGCTAGCGCGGTGGGGTCCTTGACTAAGACGACCCCGCAGGCCTTAGGCACGAACATCCATTTGTGTGCATCGATACTGATCGAATCAGCCTCGCTCAAGCCCTGGAAAAGTTCGGGCTTAACGGCTGCTGCAGGCAGCCCGTAGGCGCCATCGACGTGCATCCAGATACCGCGTGACTGGCAGACCGCAGCGACTTGGTCAAGAGGATCGATAGCGCCGGTCAAGGTGGTGCCCGCAGTAGCGATAACCGCGATGGGTGTGCGGCCATCCTGAAGGTCGCTATCAACCCGTGTGGCAAGTGCTTGGATATCCATGGTTCGATCGACTGTCACGGGTACGGCACGTAACCAATCTGAGCCAATGCCCAAGACTTCGATCGCCCGACGAATCGAGTAGTGCGCATCTGCCGAGCAGTATGCGGTTGCCGATCCGGGAGCGATGCCTTGATGGCGTGCCCCGGGAAAGGCGCGCTCGCGCGCGGCGGTCAATGCGGTGATGTTTGACACGGTGCCACCAGAGGTAAACGAGCCGCCCCGTACCGGGTAGCCGACAAACTGTCCCACCCAGCGCAATGTCTGTGCCTCGATATCTGTGGCAACCCCCGCATTGATCGCGAGGTTGGCGTCGTGTGAGCCGACTAGTAGGTCGGCAAGCGCACCGATTTCCAGGCCGCTTGAACCGATGTAGCCGAAGTACCGTGGGCGCGCCTGCGACAGGGTCGTGTCTAGCACGCTGGCGGCTTCATCGAGAGCTTGAATCGCGTCAACTCCGGTGCGGGGCAGGTCTTCGGTGAGCAGTGAGGCAATGTTCGGACTGATCGATGGTTGGAATTCGCGGGCCGTGTCAAATTCAGCCCAGGTCTGGGCGACCAAAGTGGTGACATGTTCGAGGGCGCGCTGTCGATCGAGTCTCATCTCATCTGCCTATTCGCTGACTAGATTATGTGTCTGTACTCGGAGAGTTGCGCGCTTTGGTTGACGCCGATAACCCCGACGATGTTGTCCTCTCGGTGATATTCCACGATGCAATCACCATCCCACGCGCCAGATTTCAACTGCGCGGTGCCGAGTCCGGGCATGCCGAAACTTTGCAGGGCTAGGTCGTACTGATCTGACCAGAATGACGGCAGTGGAGTGAATGGATCATCGGAGAGTTCGTCGCCCGATAACCGTGCTGCCAACTGCTCCCCCACGTATTTGCCCATGTCTGTGGGCATTGTCCAGTGTTCGATGCGCCGAGGTGTGCGGTCAAAGCGCAGATTCGGAAAGCGGGCGATGTCGCCGACCGCGTAACAAGGTTTGTGTGCACCAACCACCTGAAGAGTGGAGTCACACAGCACGCCATCGCTGATGTCCATTTCGGTCCACTGCTCGGTGAGGTTAGTCAGCCACCCCGTGTTGGGCAGTGAACCGATGGCGGCCACCACGACATCGGCAGCCAAGACTTGTCCATCGTCGAGTTGGACCCCGTCATCTGAAATGTTTGACACGCTACGACCCAAAAAGAAGTGAACACCGTGACGCTCGTGATGGGCACGCATCGCAGCGCCAAGTCGTCGTCCTATCGCTCCAGACATCGGTTCTGGTTCGATCGAGGTAACAGAAACCTCGCAACCAAGTTGGCGGGCAGTTGCAGCAACCTCGCAGCCGATGAACCCGGCGCCGATAATGACGACCCGGGCATCTGCACGAAGTTGCTCGCGCAACTGCTCGGCATCACCGATCGTGCGCAGGGTGAGGGGTTGCGGGCCCGAGGTAGGAAAACTCCGAGCGTGAATGCCGCTGGCGATGACGAGTGCGTCGTAACGGTAGTGCGACCCGTCGCTGGTCGTCACAGTCTCAGGCGAACAGTCGACGGCGGCGGCACCGAGCCTGAAGTCGATATCTTCGCGTCGTTGCCGAAAGGCCAGTTCATCGATCGCGATGCCACCGGCTAATGCCTGTTTGGACAGTGGGGGCCGGTTATAGGGCGGGTGGACCTCATCACCCAAGACGGTGAGGACGCCTGTGAAGCCGCGTTTACGCAGTGTCTCTGCAGTACGGAGGCCACCGAGACCGGCACCCACGATCACAATGCGAGACGTGTCACCTTCGGGGCTTTCCATGGTGGTCATTATGGTCGGCATTGCCTGAGCGGGTACGGTCTGATCCGTGGGCGATCCCGTTTACCGACCAGTCGTAACCGGATTCAAGGCCGTCTTTGCTGGACTAGGCCTGGGGTTTGATATCCGCGGTCTTGACAATATTCCGCTAACCGGCGGCGCAGTGTTGTCGATCAATCACACCAGCTATTTGGACTTCGCCCTATCGGGCATACCTGCGAATCGTCGCGGGAAGAGGCTGGTGCGCTTCATGGCGAAGGATTCGGTGTTTCGCCATCGTGTATCGGGCCCCTTGATGCGAGGCATGAAGCACATTCCAGTTGACCGCGAGGCAGGTTCGCAAGCGTTTCGGGAGGCCGTGCGTGTCCTCAAGGAGGGCGAGTTAGTCGGCGTGTTTCCTGAAGCGACGATGAGCCGCTCGATGGACATCAAGCCGATCAAGTCAGGTGCGGTGCGCATGGCGATTGCCGGTGGCGTTCCGGTTATTCCGATGTGCGTGTTTGGCGGTGCGCGCGTGTACTCCTATGGCCACAGGGATTTCAAACGCGGCAAGACGATTGCCATAACGGTGGGGGAGCCCATGCTGGTCAAGCGAGGTGATGACGCCGAAGCGCTCACCGTTGAACTGCGCCAACGCATGCGGGAACTGCTTGATGAAACGGTGGCTCGGTACCCCGGGGAGCGGGCATCGTGGTGGATCCCGGCACGACTAGGCGGCACCGCGCCACTTCCGGCTGATGTGGGAGAGGCCGACGAGGACGCTGAGTCCTAACGTGATCGCCTGATTTCCCAACTCTTGGCTAGAGGCTTGGGCGCTCGTCCTTGTGGCGCTGGGTCCATTCGCGCATCCGAGATGGATAGCCCACCACGGCCGCGTCGTAGATCGGGATCGCCCAGTGCTTGGCCAGGTCATGGGCCTCGGCCGGGCCCTCGACCCGTCGACGGGTCCATTCGCCATCATGGGCGATCAGCACCACCGTGGTTTCTGTGGCCATCGTGACCGGCTCGACATACGCCTCGACCCCGCGACGAGAGTCGACGAAGGCCTGCAGGTGCTTAATGTCCTCGCGTGTTGATCCACGGTCCCAGGCGGCGTGACGCTTCCGGCGACGGAAAAGTCCCATGCCTTTCAGTCTGCCTTACTTCCTGCTCTGGCCGAAGTACGGCAGGGTAGGGGGGTGTCTTCATCTGTACCCGCCCCTGTCCCGGCCCCTGATGATGACGTGGAGCGACTTATTGCGTCGCTTGGCCGGGCTCAACTCGCCGCTGGGTACCCCGTCAATGAGGTCAACGACACGCTCGCTGCCGTAGCGCGCGCCTATGATCGCCCGGATTTACAGATCTATGTCCTGCCGAATGCTGTTTTCGTGGACAACGAAACCAATGGCCGAGCGCGCATCGTGGCGGGCGACATCGGCACTTTGCGCCTTGATCAAGCAGCAGAGGTGCACCGCGTCGCGCGCAATGCAAGTATCGCCGCGATTCCGCCTGCGGCTGCGACTAAGCGCCTCGAAGAGATTAATGACCTCAAGCCGCGCTTTTCTGCCGTGACGGTCGTTGTGGCTAATGGGTTCACGGCCGCAGGCTTCGCCCTGGTGTTTCGGGTGAGTTTGTGGGGGGTCTTGATCGCCGGAATCCTTGGCGTGTTCGTCGCGATCGCTCTGCGGCTCACGGCTTCGCGCCCTGGATTATCGGCGATCATGCCGTTCTTTGCCGCAGCGGTAGCAGCATACGTAGTGTTCACGATCGGCAATATTTTTGATGAACAGGTGCAACCTATTCGCGTAGTGGCAGCACCGCTGATCACCCTCATTCCGGGAGTGGGGTTGACCCGAGGAACCCAGGAGCTGGCAAACGGACAACTGATCTCCGGATCGTCGCGTTTGGTCAATGCGATCATGCAGATTCTGGTCCTCACCTTCGGCGTGCTCGTGGGTGCGCGCTTGGCACCGATTGACGACTACACGTTTGGTGATCTCACGGATGTGCTTTTGCCCTGGTGGGCGGCGTGGATCGGCGTTCTGGTCTTCGCTGTTGGCCAATCGATGGTGTCTAACGAGGCTCGGGGTGGCATTCGAATCGTAGTAGGCCTGCTGATCGTGGCATACGGGATTCAGTCGCTGGTTGCGGCGACTATTGACCCGGTGCTCGCCGCCGGGCTCGCCGCCGCGGCCACGCTCTTTCTGGCGATCTTGTATCAACGGCGATCGCGACAAGGGATGCCGGCGTTTGCTTTGTTTGAGCCAGTCTTCTGGTTGCTGGTGCCCGGATCGCTCGGCCTGGTCGCTCTCACCGAGGTCTTCGCTGGTCGCGACAAAGCACTACCTGGGCCTGAGTCATCGGATTCCTCCGTCTTCTCACTAGGCGCCGGAACGGACGTGTTGTTTGTCGCCGCTGCCACCATCATTGCGATTACCATCGGCATGGTCATTGCCAGCGCACTTGGCCGGCTAATCCCATCAGTTCTACCCAAAGCGGCGGAGGTTGCGTAATGCGTGCGGTGCAGGTAAATCGTTTCGGTGGTCCTGAGGTACTCGAACTAGTGGACCTCCCCGACCCAAGCCCGGCGGGTGAACTAGAGGTCATGCAGGTGCACGCGGCCGGCATCAACTTCGCTGACACGCACGCGACTGAGAATTCATACCTTTCTGAGCAGACGCTGCCCTTTGTCCCTGGCTCCGAGGTGATCGGCACGTTGGCTGATGGCCGTCGGGTATGCGGCTTTGCTGCCAGCGGGGGATACGCCGAGTTGGCCCTGGTGCATCCAGCTTCTTGCTGGGAGGTGCCATCACAAATATCTGATGCGGTGGCTTTGAGTCTGATGGTGCAGGGCTTGACCGCATGGCATCTGTTGGCCACGTCAGCCCGGCTTACCCCAGGGGAATCCGTCGTCGTTCATGCGGCGGCCGGAGGCGTTGGCAGTATCGCGATTCAACTGGCTCGACATTGGCAGGCAGGGCGGGTCATTGCCGCCGCTTCCACTCAGGAGAAACGTGACTGGGCCTGTACGGCGGGCGCAGATGTTGCCATTGACTCCACGGCGAGCAACCTCGCCGATCTCATGCGTGAAGCCAATGAGGGCAAGCGAATTGACATCGTTCTCGACATGGTGGGTGGCCCAACAACCGAGGCTTCGTTAGCGGTGCTGGCAGCATTTGGTCGGCTCGTTTTTTATGGACAGGCTTCGCGCGAGCAGACAACGCCTATCGTTCCGGCCGCCCTGATGCATCGATCGCGCAGTGTCATCGGCTTCTGGTTGATGGATGCCATGCGTGAACCCGAAACTATGATCCGTCGCCCCCTAGCCGAACTCGTACAACTCATTCTCGACGGCCACGTGACGCCCCTCCCGGGTATGGCCTACCCGTTAGCCGAGGCGGCCAAGGCACACGAAGACCTTTTGGGGCGACGCACCACGGGCAAGGTCATCTTGGTGATGCACTAGCCGCTAGGTTTCGGTGGCCTCGGCGGATCGGTGCTTCTATGCACGAACTTTCCCGTGTCGGTGGTGGTCACCTGCATGGGGATATCGAAGGTTTCGGAGAGAACGGCTTCGGTGAAGACCTCGTCGACAGCGCCCTGAGTCAGACACTCGCCTTCGCGTAGGGCCACCACATGATCAGCGATCATTGACACACGGCTGAGGTCATGACTGACCAGCACGATCGCATCGCCCGCGTCGCGACGGCGCGAAACAATAGCGTCGAGTTCGCCTTGTCCGGCGACGTCAAGTGTGGCATCGGCTTCGTCAAGGAGTAAGACTTTTGCGCGTTGGGCCAGCACACGAGCAAGGTGCACACGTGCTTGCTCACCACCGCTCAGTTCGCTGATCCGACGGTGAACAAGATGAGAAATGCGAGTGTCGGTCATGGCTTGGGCGATTGCTTCGTCGTCTTCACCTTGACGGTCGGTTCCCTGCCAAGGAATCCGACCCCAGGACACGACGTCGAGAACGCTAAATGAGAAAGCCATCGGTGTGCTTTGAGCCAGAAGTGCTCGTTCTTGCGCAGCAACACGAGCACTGATCTTGCCGGCTGGACGAGATGCGTATGTGACCTCCCCGGCCTCGGGTGAGATTTCGGCTGATAACACCTCGAGCAGGGTGGACTTACCTGACCCGTTGGCGCCGATGATGGCCGATACCCGACCGCGATGAACGGACACGGATACGTCATGAAGTCGTGGTCGCTGCGTCCCGGCGACGGAAACATGCTGCGCCCGAATAACTTCCGGCTCTTGTGCCCATTGAGACATCAGGCCCACCCGCCTTGCTCTCGACGGGTACGACGGAGCAGCAAAATGAAGGCTGGTGCACCGATGATCGCCGTAACGACGCCGACAGGAAGCTCGACAGGTGCGGCTAGGGTGCGCGCTGCGGTGTCGGCGAGCAGGATCAACAAAGCACCGCCCAGAGCGCTGCCGGCAATCAGTCGGCCATGTCGCGGTCCGAGCACTAAGCGAATGGCATGTGGTACGAGGAGGCCGATGAACACGATGATGCCGACGACAG
>JAFMCH010000048.1 GCA_017857875.1 Actinomycetota bacterium
GCCGGTCAATCTCTCGTGGGCCATGACTATTCACAAGAGTCAAGGCCTCACCTTGCCGAAGGTCCATCTAGATCTTGGTGCTGGGGCATTTGAATCAGGACAGACCTACGTGGCCCTTTCTCGCTGCCGCCGGCTAGGGGACATTTCGCTCGCTCGCGAAATCCGTCCCGGGGACGTGAAGGTAGATCCTGAGGCCACGGCGTTCTATGAAGAAGTGATTGGCTAGGAGTCGGATCGGGGGACAGCAATGGGTTTCTATCTCGTGGAGAGCCTGACGCAGGGATCGGCGGAGTGGCTCGCGTGGCGCAGGAGAGTCATTGGTGCGTCAGACGCGCCCACAATCATGGGCGAGAACCCGTGGGAGTCAGGTGAGCATCTTCTGCGAGAGAAGTTGGGTCTGGAGAAGCCTTTCGCAGGTAATGACGCCACGCGAGAGGGACAGCGGCTTGAGCCGAGCGCCCGGAGCGCCCTCGCCAAGGCATTCGGAGTCAAGTTGGGTCCGGCGGTCATTCAGGACGGGGAGATCCCGTTCATTGCCGCAAGCCTCGACGGCCTGACAGCCGACAACAGCCAGATCTTCGAGATCAAGTGCGGCGAGAAGGCCTACGCCAAGACGAAGACCTACAAGGCGGTCCCGCACTACTACTCGGCACAGTTACAGCACATGCTGATGGTCAGCGGCCACAAGACCTTGATCTTCGCAGCCTTCCGCCCCGGGGAGCCACTCGTCACCCTTGAGGTCAAGAGAGACAAGTCATACATCGAACGACTCCGCAAGACTGAGAAGAAGTTCATGGATCGACTGTTTGCCCGAGGGCACTCTGCGCAGGACAAGTTCGTGGGGAAGCAAGTCCGCTAGGCCGGTACGCGGATTGCTCGGCTCAAAGGCCCATCGTGCCAGCGATACCGAGAGCACCAAACACGCTTGCTAATGCGCCCACTGCGACCCACGCACGTGATGGCTTAAACACCCAGATGGTGAGAAGCCCGAGACCAAGTCCGACGATTCCCGCCATCGTTCCCCATGACCTGTCTCCCCACATGGTGCTGGGCAGGCCCAGTCGGCCGAGGAGCAGGAAGACGGCCATGAGTAGCGAGTAGGCCGAGGCGATCAGGCCGATGATGGGAATGGCTGGGATCTGATGCTGACCTTGGTTACCAGCAGCCTTCGCCGATACGGGACCGACTGCCCCTGTGGAGGTGGGCGTGGGCTGGTCAAGCGTTGCAGCCCAAGGCTGTGTGCGACCACACCTTGGGCACACGGGAACGCGCCCAAACGCCAGCCTTGCGAGATAGACCCCTTGGGAATCGTCCGGAAGTCGAACGGAGTTGATCGAGCGGCCCTTCAATCGCTTCCCACAGAAGGCGCACTTGCTTTCCAATGACGATGTGCCCACCTAGACCCCCGTTGACTCCCCACTCGGCGTGTCGCTCCGATTGTTCACCACGAGTGTGGAGTCCGCCGATCGTGGGTTGGAGACGCCTCTCCGGCAGTCTCAGTTTCAGTCTCAGTTCGTGGTCGAGCGGGCGGATCCGATGCCGTTCCAAGGTTGCGAAGTTGTCTAGACTTCCTCATGAGCGAACTGAGCAAGACGATCACGGACTACTCGTCCCCGCACTCGTAATGCGTAGGTCCGGGGTTCAAATCCCCGAGGCGGCTCCGATTTTGTGAGGGGATTTCGGTTTCTCGCACGTTTCCGTCACGATGTGCTGGGTGTTAGCACTATTCGTTCTTGCTTGGCGATGGTCGGCGTCTGCTTCCGGCGCAGCTCCGCGAGACTGTGCTGACCAGCCGCTGCCACCTTGTTCGCAGGCTGCGGGAACTTCTTCGCTCACGCGGAATGCAACTTCTCTAACCTCTTGGACAGGTTCACGTTGGCTGGGTCGCGAACGCTCACGCGATCCTTTTCGAAGTTCCCTTCTTCTTGCGCGCGGGCGTAGTGCGTGAGCGTGGTCCGCGTGAAGTAGCAACTTCAACACCTACAAAACCGTCGCCCCGGCATACACCAGCACGGACGCGGCTACTGCGCGAAGATCTTTGATGAGAGGCGGCCGCAGTCCGCAACTAGCCGTCAGGCAGCGGTAAGTTGCTTGACGGCTATGACCCCGCCGCCAATCTGGTTGCGAATCCATCGAGGATGAGTTCTAGGCCGTAGTCGAATTCCGCTGCGTAGGAATACGTGCCCGTTTTCATCAGTTCACCCAGGGAGCGTGCTAGGTACGGGAACTCATCGGCCAATGGGGAGACTTCAGAGGCAAAAGCTTCCTCAGCTCCCTCGCCCGAAGTGAAAGGCAGATTTGCCTCACTCAAGGTGAACCCGTAAACGTAAGCGTCGATGGCGGAGAAGGCGTGCGTTGCCAGAGCAGCAGAGAATCCCGACTTGAGCAAGCACCCCACGATGCGGTCGTGATGCCGTAGCAGCGGTAAGCCCGGCATCGGACGCGATTCAATCAACACGATGGCCCAGGGGTGCGCGGACAACACATCGTGCGCGCAGTGCGCGCGAGCGTACATCGCTTCTCGCCATGGATCGGTAACTTCGGGAGGTTCGATCTGTTCGACGATCCAATCGGCAAGACCATCGAGCAGACTCTCCTTGTCCGCCACGTGGTGATAGAGCGACATCGCCTCGACCCGCAGTTCCTTCGCGACATTGCGCATGCTCACCGCTGTCAGTCCCCCGTGGTCAGCCACGGCGGCAGCGGCTTCGATGATCCGCTGCGCAGTGAGGGGTTGTCGCTTTGGCACGGATCCATACTTGCGCACTTACGTTCGTAAGGCTAGTGTTCGATTCGAGGCTTACGACCGTAAGGCAACGAGAGGATCACTATGTCGAACCCGATTGCACTCAAGCAAAGGCCTTCGTCCATCGACGTCCGGATACGGATGTCGGCCCTGTGGGTGGCGACGATGTTGGTATTTCTCTACGTCGATCTGTTCTCGCTGTACCGCGGGGACGTTCGCCAGGACCTCGACGAAGGTCGGATCTTCGCCTTCGACGTAGGCGAACCGTTCCTCCTGGGCATCACCGCCTACGTGATCATCCCCTGTGTGATGGTTTACCTCACCTTGGTTATGCCCAGGCGCAGCAACCGGATTGTCTCGATCATCGTTGCCAGCATCTACGTGATCACGATCGCCGGCGCGGCCGTGGGTGAATGGGCCTATTTCGTGCTCGGCAGCCTCGTCGAGGTTGTGCTGCTCGCGATCGTTATCCACCATGCATGGACGTGGCGGGAGCCCCAACCTCAGCTAGTGGCCCAGATTGCGTAGGGGTGGACCGTGATCGCGGCGTTTCCATCGGTGTCCACTTCTGTCGGGGGAGCGCAGCCAGGGGTGTGCGGTTCCCGGTCGGTTCGGACTCAGTTGCCGTTGATTCCGCAGATGCCCCGGCTATGTTGGCCAGCGACCAGAGGCATGAAATGTTGTCTGGACCAGCATTTACTGAAAATTACCGAGGGCTATGTCATTGTGATACCACTTTTGGTATCATTGAATTATGGCTATGACACTGCGACTTCAACCTGAAGATTCGGCTGCACTTGCCCGGACCGCCGAGATGGAACGACGCTCGCAACACGATGTCATCATCGCCGCGCTTCGGGAGTACATCGAGCGCTCGAGCCGAGATGCTCTGATCCAACAGGTCATGGATGCCGAGTTGCCCAGATACGCTGAGGCCCTTGAACGACTCGGCCAGTGATCTACCTGACCTTGGAAGAGATCCTCGGGGTTGCGGCGCGAGCCATCGACGGCGAAGTAAAGTTGCGCGATGTAGGACTGCTTGAAGCAGCGGTGGCACGTCCAAAGGCCTCCGCGTTCGGTGCGGACGCTTATCCGGATCTGCATTCCAAGTCGGCTGCCCTTTTGCTCTCCATCTGTCAGAACCATGCCCTGATCGACGGGAACAAACGTCTGGCCCTAGCAGCCACAATCGTGATGCTCGGAGTCAATGGTTGGAAATTAACATTGACCAATGACGAGGCGTACAACCTTGTGATCGCGGTGACCAGTGGTGAGCTTGCCGAAGTCGCAGAAGTGGCCGAGCAGCTTCGAAACGGTTCCACTCTGCGCTAATCAAGACTGACCCGGACGCCAACGAGACTGGTCCCTTCGGACACTTGCGCTGATAGACAAAAACTTTGACCGTGGCCTTTTTCCTGTGCACACAGACCGTTTGTCTCGATGCTTCACCGTCTGCTGCAGATGCAACCCCCGTGAAAGCAACAAGTGAACTGTCAAGAAATGCGGTAGCAACTACACAACGGGGAATTCGCGCCCTCAACGGATTAGCCATGTCCGGGGTTAGTCAGAGCGTGCACGCAATGGCAAGGACTTTGCCGATTCAAGCGTGAAATTGAGGGGTTAGCCCTGTCAGCCTCTTGGTGAGACTCGACTGGGGTATATGCCGATGCATCCGCTTGAATTGGATCCCGAAGGTTTGCCCGTCACGGTACGCGTGCGCAAAACCGAGGAGAAGGGTTCAGATGTCAATCTTGCTACCCACTTGCTACTTGACGGATTTTGGCAAGCAGCCAGCGCATTCGCTGTCGTTTCAAATGATTCGGATCTAGCTGAGCCGATGCGTCCGCTGTTCCAAGACTTTCAGCGCACTGTGGGCTTGGTGGTACCGACAAAGCAGCCTTCCATTGTATTGCTTGGGACTGGTCCCCAGATTATTCGCGAACTGCGAGAGGGCGTCCTTGGCACGGCGCAACTTCCGGCGCAACTCCAAGACGAATACGGAACCATTTCCAAGCCGAAGTCTTGGTGAAAAGCACACCCCCGAGGCGGCTCTACGAGCGTTCTTGCACGGCTGAGCGCCTTGAAGCATCCCACTGCACACTTGCAGCGGTCGACTGGGCAATCGCGGGAGCGATGGTGCTCTTGATCGCGCTGGATGGCTCGGGTGGCTTGCGTCCCAGATGCAGCGCCAGCGCCTCCCGCGTGGGTTACCGTGACTACGTGAAGATGCAGACACGTTACTGATGTGCCGATGCTGACGTGGATACGTCATCGATCCTCACCGCCATCTTGCTCAAGGTGGCTCTTGAAATCGTACTCGCCTTCAAGACTTTGATTCTGACTCGACTCAAGGGCGCATCAGTCACACGTCAGAAAGCCTTGTGGGCCGCTGCGGACGACGTCTCATCTAGTCCAACTTCCGAAGCCGCAGAATCACACGCGTCCGGGCTACGACTTCGCTGCGACGTCCCTTGATTCACCTCACAGTCCTACCGCACTAGTAATGGGTAGGACAATTTGTGTGCGTCTTTTGTCTTGAGCCTTACAACAGTCCGTTCAGTTTCGTGTCGTTGTTTTTCTTACTTACGCTTGATGGTGAGTTTGCGTGGCACTCGCTTGATTGAAGATTTCCACCATGTCGGTATGCAGAGTCTTGAGGTGAACCTCCGACCACTTCCCGAGTTCTTCGAGCACCGGTCGTAACGCCTTGCCGCTCGTGGTTAGCCGGTAGGCGTTGTTGCGCGCCGCTGCGCAGGGGTCGGTACGCTTGATGATTCCGACGGAAGTGAGGAACCGGAGTCTTGCCGCGAGGATATTGGTCGCGATGTGCTCGGGCGCCTCAAGAAATTCTGAGTAGGTCAAACTGCCATGGGAGTGCAGGTCTCTAACGATGAGCAGGGACCACTTGTCACCGAGGATGTCGAGCCCGGAACTTATCGGGCATACTGAACGCCAGTCGAGCATCTCGGGGTCAGTGCTCATTTCCTCCCCCTTACTTTGAGAGCGACGCGGCCATGTCCATGACTGAGTCTTCCATCGGCGTGGGTTGCCACTCAAGGATTTCAGATGTCGCGGTGGTGTCGAGGACTATTTTCTTGCCGAGCATGGGCAGCATTGCCTTGGCCTCGCGGCTGAACAGGCTCATCAGTCTCAATACGACAGTGGGTGCTTTGCGTGTTGAGACCTTGGAGTAGCCGGCCTGCTTGAGTATTGCGGCGGTGGTGACGAATTCAACGGGCTCTGACGTGGCTGCGATGAACCGTCGGCCTGCGGCCTGCGGCGCGGTCAACGCCGTCACGTGAAGTCGGGCCACGTCACGGACGTCCACCATGTTCAGGGCAAGGTCAGGGAGCATCGGCATCTTGCCGTTGATCATGTCCGACATCATTGCCACACTCGGACTGCCAGCCTGCGCGCTCAACGGCGGGCCGAAAACCCCACCGGGGTTGATTACCGTGAGTTCCATTGTGTCGTTTCCGGTGATCTCCCATGCGGCTCGCTCGGCTAACGTCTTGCTCTTCGAATAGGCACCGATGTTGGCGTCGGTGTCCGACCACGAGTCGGGGTCACAGCGTCCGCTGTCCTTGCCGGCGATCATGGCGAAGGTGGAGGACGTGAGGACCAATCGACTCACCCCGGCCCGTTGTGCGGCTTGGACTACGCGCTTGGTCCCGTCTACTGCGGGGGTGATCAGTTCTTTCTCGTCCTTGGGCTCGGCCATGACGAACGGCGACGCGACATGGATGACGTAGGTGCACCCGGCCATGGCTTCATCCCAACCAGTGTCGGAGAGTAGGTCAGCCTCGGCGAAGCTGAGGTTGTCCACCGGAGCGACAGTCGCGATGGCGCTGGTCGTTGGGGCCGTCTTGGATGCCGAACGGACTGTCCCGACGACCTCGTAGCCGTGCCGAAGTAACTCGGCACCGATGTGCTGCCCGATGTAGCCGCTGATGCCCGTGACTAGTACGCGTGCGGTCATGTTTTCTGTCTCCAAACTGTGAAAATCGGATGCGGACCATTGTGTGTCTCGAAATTTCGCCAGTCGAATTACTTGCAATATGCAAGTTAAAAGATTAGCATGGTGTTCCTTTAGCCGAAGATTTAGTGATGAGCGATTAATTTGATGCGAAAGGGCGACAAAATGAGCGGCTTAGAAATAAAGAGCTTTGATTCAGCCGATGAGGTAATTGATAAGTTCAATAATGCGAAAATTGAAGCAGTAAATGTTGGGGGACAGCGAGTGCAAAGGTTCAGCCTCGCCCCCGGGTGGCGTTGGTCAAAAGATGTGGCTCCCATAGTGGGCACAGATTCGTGCCAGGCCACACATCTTGGCGTAGTGGTTTCTGGATCCGTGATGATTGAGCATGAAGATGGCAGTACGGGCACGTACTCCGCTGGGGACGCTTATGCAGTGAGCCCTGGTCACGATGCGTGGGTCGTAGGACAGGAAAATGTTGTTGCTTTTGAGTTCGCTGGAATGTGGGGCGAATAGCTCGACTGGAAGGACTGGCTATGACTTCGCTGCGACGTCGACTTTCAAAGCCGGGATGATCCGCTCGCCGTATTCGGCCAGTGTGCCCTCTTTGTCATCGTGCTGCAGATAGATCGCAAACTGGTCAACCCCGAGCGCCTCGAGTTCCCTCAGGCGGCGGATGTGCTCTTCGACCGGGCCGATGATGCAGAAACGATCGATCACCTCATCGGGCACGAAGTCGGTGTGCGTGTTTCCGGCTCGGCCATGCTCGTTGTAGTCATAGCCTCGACGATTCTTGATGTAGTCGGTCAGTGACGTTGGAACATTGGTCCCCTCGCCATAGCGTTCGACGATATCGGCCACGTGATTGCCAACCATGCCACCAAACCAGCGCAATTGATCTCGTGCGTGCGCGACATCGTCGGTGACATAGGCCGGTGCGGCGACACAGATGTAGACGTCATCAGGATTGCGCCCGGCTGCTGCCGCGGCGCTGCGCACCGCCTCGATCGTCCAAGCGGCGATCTGCGGATCAGCCAACTGCAGGATGAAACCGTCACCCACCTCTCCGGTGAGCGCGAGCACCTTCGGTCCGTAAGCGGCAACAAACACCTGCGTCGCTGCGTCAGTGGCCCAGGGTAGACGGATTGTGCTGCCCTTGTACTCAATCGAGCGACCGTTGGTCAGATCCTTCAACTGCATGACAGCCTCGCGCAGCTCCGCCACCGTGCAAGGCTTGCCATTCGTCAGGCGGACCGCAGAATCACCCCGACCGATCCCGATGACGGTGCGATCCCCGTACATTTCGTTCAAGGTGGCGAACATCGATGCTGTCACCGTGATGTCACGGGTCGCCGGATTCGTCACCATCGGCCCGACAATGACCTTGCGCGTCTCATCGAGAATTTTGGAGTAGATGACGTAGGGCTCTTCCCAGAGGATGTGGGAGTCGAAGGTCCAGACGTGGGTGAAATCGAGCATTTCAGCACGGCGTGCCAGGTCGATTACCCGCGCGGCCGGCGGTGTGCACTGCAGAACGACACCAAGATCCATCGCGCTTGCTCCCTTCGTTGACCCGGCCAGTCAGGCGCGAGTGATATCACCGTAGGCATCTGGCCGACGGTCACGGTAGAACGCCCAGCGATTGCGCACCTCGGCAAGCAGATTCAGGTCAAGATCCCGCACGAGGAGTTCGGGCGAAAAGGGATCTGCGGGTTCACCGACGAAAGCCCCCTGCGGGTCGACGAAATAACTTGTCCCATAGAAATCGTTGTCGCCGTATTCGGCCTCGACTCCCACGCGATTGATGGCACCGACGTAGAACTCGTTCGCGACAGCGGCCGCGGGCTGCTCCAACTTCCATAGATAGGACGACAGGCCGCGGTGGGTCGCCGAGGGATTGAACACAATCTGCGCTCCATTCAAGCCCAGCGCCCGCCACCCCTCCGGAAAATGCCGGTCGTAGCAGATGTACACGCCGATCGGTCCTACTGCGGTTTGGAATACCGGATAGCCGAGATTGCCGGGACGGAAGTAGAACTTCTCGTAGAAGCCCTGCACCTGCGGGATGTGCGTCTTGCGGTACTTGCCGAGGTATCGGCCATCGGCGTCGACGACGGCTGCGGTGTTGTAGAGGATGCCGGGCTGATCCTCCTCATACATCGGGAGCACCATTACGATGCCAAGTTCAGCTGCGAGTGCGGCGAACCTCTCGGTGGTCGGTCCAGGGATGCTCTCGGCGTAGGAGTAGTACTTCGGGTCTTGGACCTGACAGAAGTACGGTCCGTAAAACAACTCCTGGAAGCACACGATCTGAGCACCCTGGGCGGCCGCCTGGCGCGCATAGTTTTCATGCGCGACGATCATCGACTCCTGGTCCCCGGTCCATGCAGTCTGGACGAGGGCAGCGCGGACACCGGTCATCAATGACTCCTTTGTGGTGCGGTCAGGCTACCGCGCCCACATTGCGACCGCAGGCCGCTGGACTAATCAGGCCATCAGATTAATCAAGCGCCCAGGTCGCCCCGATAGCGGCGGTGTGCATGGGCTGCTGCGCGTTGTCCGCATTCGTGAACACTTCGGTAGATGAGTAGGCCGCAATCACATTGATGAGTCCTGCGCTGTCGAACTCGAAGTCAAAGATGTCACCGGTGAACATCGGGCGCTGCATAGTCACGATAATCTCGCCACTCGAATCCGTGCCGACGACACCTGTCAGATTGTCCCGGTTGTTGAGGCCATTGGGCGGGTCGATCACCAGTACAGGATCGGTGTCTTGCAAGGGCGCTGGGAAGTTCACGAGCGTGGGTATGCCCGGATTGTAGGCATCCCAGGCATACGTCTCACCGTCGTCCATCCACGCGATGACGCAGTCAGCCGGAAACATGAACTCGTGGAAGCAGACCCCCATCCATCCATCCGCCCCGTTGACGAGAGTGAACTGCAGCGTCAACGTTTCACCGTCGAGTACGTGGTAGCCGATGGAGAAGTTTTCGTCCACAACCGTGACGCCACCTCCGTAGGTGGCAGACCCCGTTGCATCCATGTAGAGATATGACGACCCGATCTCGAGTGACGTGCCGAATTTTTTGATGAACCGGTCAACACTTCGCTGGGAGGGGACAGACTTGCCAAAGATGGGACGAATCACGCTGACCCAGGTGTCGGTCTCCTGGTCGTACTTCGGAATCTCCTGCTCAAATTCCAAAATCTGTGCGCCAGCACCGCTTTCCCACAAGATCGCGCTATTGGGATTGATTCGGCCGAAGAGTGCAGCCCAGTGCGCGGGATCGGCGAGGCCCGCAAAGTCGGTCGCACCCGTGCGATGCGCTTGGCATCCATAACCGGTACCGCGATACCAGTTGAAGAAGAGGGGATCGGTGGACGCCAACGTCAAATGCGCCTCGCCGGGCACGGCCGTCACGGTCGCGTTGGACAGTGAGCCCACGAAGTCTGAACCCCCAGGAACGTGACCTTCGGCAAGAGCGCGTGACTGTTGTTCACATGTTTCCTGATCGGGCTGGACGATTGGTGTGGAACTGGCGAAGAGGGCAACGTCTCGCCCATTCACATCAGCAGTCTTGAGCCGAGTGGACGTTGCGAAACGAATCTTGGCACGGTAACTGCTGTCAGCCACCGATTTGGGAGCGCCCATGCGGACCGGCACATGCCGGGTGGTTTCATCCACGGCTAGTTCGACGAGTGGTGCTGCCATGTCGAAAGTTTTGCGCCATGCTGATTTGCCCGCAAAATTTTCAAAAGGCAGAGTTCTCGTCGTGCGAACGGGGCGATCATTGAAGAACGCCAACTTGTCTGCCGAGAAATTGAGATATCGACTACTACCTGGCCCCTTGGTGACTGTCACATCAGTGAGAAAGCCGGTGTAGAGCGCATTCGTCACCTGCGCCGCGCCCTTGCGTTGCACAAGGCGAACACATTGCGCGCCACCGACCTCATTCTGGGCACGCGCAGACAGGGGCAGCACGACCGAACCGGTAGTCGCAACCACCGAATCGATGCATACAGCTGCCCTTCGGCCGTAGGGGATTCGCGCTCCTCCTACCTGCAGGTCAGCAAAGGTCACCACCCCCGTGTACGTCGAGACATCTCCGCTCGTGCGAGATAGGTGCAGCACGAGTGGATTGAGGATCACCCGAGGCGTGGATACTTTGTCGCCGGTGCGCACGCGGTACTGCGCCATAGTGACCGTCACTTGCGGGTCAGGATCGGCCGATCCCACCATCGTGGCCTGGACCTTCAGGTGTCGGTGATCGCCAGGGGCGTCGGGGTTGAGATTCACGGTCTTGCCGCTCACGATGCGGATCGAAGCAAGCGTCGGCTCCAAGCCGAGGTCGGCCGCTGAAGCGGCGCCAAGGGGAGAGAGGATCAGGGCGGCGCAGGCGGCCAGCGCGGTCAGTGAAAGATTCCTCATCACCGTGACGAGGTTAGCCGACAGTCTTTCCAGCGAGATACTTGGCAATCTCGCGGCCATGACCATCCATGAATTTGAAACATCCCGGGTGATCAGGAAGTCCATGGCTCACATCGCCAGCTCAACGAAGAAAAACATTTCGCAACTCTGAGGCGCTGTCGTTGCGCTGGCAGGATTCGAACCTGAGTGCGACTGTCAGGTTGTGGGTAGCACCAGATGAATCTCGATTGATTGCGGCGCGCGTGATTTTACGCGTACGGTTCGTCCATGCCAATGTCTCGACGACGGTTTCTGGCCGGTGCAGCTGCGCTGGCAGCGACCTGGGGTGTTTCCCACGACGTGATGGCTCGGACGCTGGCGGCTGTGCCGGTTCGGGCGACGAAGACTGCTACGACCTTGCTGCAGACCATCAAGATGTCCGCTCAGCCGATTCGTGGTGTCTATCGGACCCTGGGGTCTGGGTCGGGCGAAGACTTCATTCCGAGGTTCGACCTTCTGGGTCGGGTGGCGGATGCATCGAGAAGCCAGTCGCGGCGATCTTTGTATTACGTAGCGCATCTTTCGGACATTCACGTTATCGATGCGCAAACACCGGCGCGGATGGATGCAATCCAGAGCATCGCCCCGGAATTATTCACCGATGCCTGCCGTCCGCAAGACACCTTGACCGTTCAGGTTCTGTCTTCTGTCGTCGACAGCGTCGTCAACGCGCAGGTGAGTTCGGTGACGGGTGCGCCTCTCGCAAGCGCGCTGAGTACGGGGGATAGTGCCGATAATCTCTCCCAGCTCGAGACTCGTTGGTACATCGACGTTCTCGACGGGAAGGATGTCTTGGCGAATAGTGGTGCAACGGATCGTTATGAGGGTCCGCAAGTATGGAGTGAGGCAGGATATGCCTACCACCCTGATAATCCATCGGACGACGTATACGGTGCCCGAGGATTCCCTGCCGTGCCGGGCATGCTTGAAGCTGCTATCTCTCGCCCGGTGACATCACAAGGTCTACCCGTGCCTTGGTACACCGTCTACGGTAACCACGACGCCACCTTCATGGGTACGTTCCGACCTGATCCGGCGCTGTACGCATGGGCGGTCGGCGATCGCAAGGCAGCATCGGGTGAGGCGCTCGGGGTCAACTGGTTACAGGGGTACGTCAGCAATTTGAGTGTGGCCCAGATGGGTGTGAATGCGATACGTCAGCAACTGGGCCTGCTCCCGGGGATGAAAGTGGTGACCCCAGATCCACAGCGTCGCCTGCTTGAGCGCACGGAGTTCATTGAGGCACATTTGGACTCACCAGCCGTGCCCGGCCCCGTTGGCCACGGCTGGACACCTGCCAATGTCTCGAGCGGGGAAACGTGGTGGAGCGCTGACCTCACGCCGTACCTGCGGGTTTTCGGTCTTGACACGTGCAATCTGGTTGCAGGTGCTGATGGCGCGGTGCCCGAAGATCAGTTCACCTGGCTGGAAGAACAGTTGCAGCGTTGTCAGGCCGAGAACCGATTAGCAATCGTGTGCAGCCACCACAACTCGCTGACGCTGGAAAACGATGCGACGCCCGTCTGGGGTGGACAGCGTCTTGTCCACGCGGAGGAATTTATCGCCATGCTCCAGCGCTATCCGACGATGGTCGCGTGGCTGAACGGACACACCCACGTGAACACGATAACGCCGCACCTTCGAGAGACCGGGGGAGGCTTTTGGGAGATCACCACGGCATCGTGCGTGGACTTTCCCCAACAGCAGCAACTCATCGAATTGGTCGACAACCGTGACGGAACCATGTCGATCTTCGTCACCGCTTTGGATCATGCAGCGCCCCCTGCTTGGACACCTGGTGATCTGAGTCAGAGTGGACTTGCATCCCTCAGCCGGGAGTTGTCTGCGAATGCCTTCCTCAGTGATCCACCACGCCTTGCTGGATCGCCGCTGGATCGCAATGTCGAGTTGCTGCTTGCTGCACCCTTCGAGCTTTCCACGGTCACCGATGATCAAGTCGAGACTGCACAGATGAAGGCGCGGGCTCAGTCCTTGGCTCATGGAGGTGCTCGATGAAGCGGCGGTTTCTACTTTTCGCTTTGCCGCTATTGGGTGTCATGCTCGCGTCGTGTTCGCAGATCGATGCACTGGCTCCCGTGGGTGGCGCGGCGATTACTTCTGTACGAAATGCAACGTATGACGTGCTGATTGACAAGGAAATTGCGATCCTGGTGGCGCCCCAGTGCACTGCTGTGCCTACGGGATTCACCTGCGAAGGGTCGACCATCGATGGTCGATCAATCGTCGCCGAAGCGAGCGCTGATCCACCTTACGAACTCAAGGTGCTCGTGGGCAATGAGGTGCTCTTCGATGGCACGGCACGGCAGGTCCTTGATGATGCGGTACTGGAGGAATCGTGAGCGTGTCCGAGACGTCAAGAGAGCTGTACGGAGTGAGAGTCCTTGCGACCGCTTCCGTGCGTATGTGGCGTGCCTGGCGCATCATCCTTCCGGTTGTCATCGTCAACGCTGCGGTGCAGGCAAGTCTCTTGATTCCCGGCGTGTTCCCATACCTCTCGTTGCCCTTCGTCGTCCTATCACTGCTGTCTTTCGTCTTTCTCGCCACGGCATTCGGAGTCGTTGCTGTGGCGATGCTCCACGCCACACGCGGGGCCGTCGTTGCGCAGTCGGTGTGGAGCCAACTGCGAGAGCGGTGGTTCGCACTACTGGTGTGGTCGCTCATTCTGGTTGTAGTTACGACGCTAGGTTTCGCCCTCTATGTCGTTCCAGGTCTGTTTATCATCGCTGTAACGCCGTATGTATTACTCGCAGTAGTCGATGGCCGTGGTAAGCCACTGTGGGTCAACTTTCGGACTATCGGTGTTCGCTGGGGGCGTTGGCTCATAACGATCATCGTCTTGGCCGTCATGTGCTTGATCGTGTGGGTCCTGGCCCTTCTCAATGCCTTCTTTATCGGCGATGCCGGTGGTGCATTCATCGCGTGGATCGCACTGGGGTTAGTCGCCAGTTGGTTTGTGTGCGCGTGGGCCCTTATCTATCGCTCGGTGAATCCGGCGCAGGGTGGGATCTGAGCAGAAGATGTCGCTCAATAGCGCATCACGTGACGCCAAGGAGACACAGTAGTGGCGCGCAGATGCTGACGTGGGTCAGAAATCGATCCAGCGATGTAGTTGACGTTTTTGTCTACATCACAGTACTTAATCTCGCAATCGAGTACGTGCCCTCAGTGATCAGCGAGAGTTTCACGTTATCGATCCTCACCGCCATTTTGCTCAAGGTCGCACTTGAAGTGGTTCTCGCCGTCAAGGCGTTGATCCTGACTCGACTCAAGGATGCAACAGTCACGGGTGGCAAGGTCTTGTGGGCCGTTGTGCTGTGGATGGTTGCTGCGGGAAGCAAAATCCTCGTACTGGAACTCGTGGCCGTCATCTTCCGCGATGAAGTGAGCCTTGGCAGTTTTGTCCCGGTTACCGGGCTGGTTGTCTGCCTCATGCTGGCACGCGCCGGCGTGCGGTGGTTGTTCTACGGCTGACATTACGGCCGGCCGAGCATTGCGGCTTAGGTCCAGGGTGGTGCACCTAGACCAACCTGCCGGCGAAGTGGTGGGATGAGCAAATACCGTCGGTGACTAAAGAGGCTAGGACGTCGGCCATCGTGGTGGTGCTGATGGTTGTCGTCGGCTTCGCACCGGCTATCGCGGCATTCCTGCGCGGTTATGCGGCCAATGCCGGGATGCACGACGCCCTCGTCATAAGCATCATCTCGTTAGGGTTCATCGTCGCAACACCACCGGAGTCTGTGGTTTCATTCACTCAGGCGGTTTTCGTGGCTCTCATCGCACTAGGCGCTGCACTGTGGATCACCCCGCTGATGTTCGTGATACGCGGTCGATTGAGCGTGCGGACGCACACGGGACTCGATTCGACTCAGGTGCCGATCTTTAGTTGCGCACTCGCGTTCCTTGTCGCGGTAGCCACCTGGTTCGTGGTCGCACTAAATCTTGGCCGCGCCTACTGGCTTTTCGCTGCACTGTTGATGCCGGCCATCGTGCTCGTCGGCAGCGCCGGAAGGACTGTCGATGCGGTGGCCGAAGAGCGACTCGGGGCCACGCTGATCGGCATTGCCGCCACTCTCATCGTGATGCTTGCCCTTGCACCCTTCGCCACGCGCATCTTTGCTGAGCCGTCCGACGCTGGGCACGAGCCCGCTATTTAGGCAATCGGTTCACCGAGTGCGTTAACCACATCGGCATACATCACTGATTTGATGGCGCCGAGCGTCTTGCGTTCCTTGCCGGCCAGGTCAGCGATCATGCCGATAGCGACGTCGGTTAAACGCTCGACATCGCAGACTGCGTCGACGATGCCTGCTTCGAGGGCGGCGATTGCGTCATATCGTCGACCCGTTGCCATGGAGTCAAAGGCGTTGCGCGGCGTTAACTTCGATTGGATGAGGGCACTCATGCCCACCGAGAACGGAATATTGATGTCGACCTCGGGTAGGCAGAAAAACCCACGCTCGGTGCGCATAACGCGGTAGTCGCATGCCAATGCCAGCATCGCGCCCGCGGCGAAGCAGTGGCCGTTGATCGCGCACACCGTGGGTACGGGCAGGGTCAGGGTCTGGCTGAACACAGCCTGTACGCGATCCACGTAAGGCGCCCACTCGCCAGGGTTTTCCTGCAGCCAATCAAGATCGAGGCCATTGGAGAAAAATTTGCCGGTGGCGGTGATGCATAGTGCCACCGGTTCGCTACTGTCGCGCACGGTCGCGAGGGCCTGTTCGACCTGCGAAAGCCAGCCAAGAGAGAACCGGTTCTCATCGGTACCGAGGTCTAGTGTCCAGACCGGGTTGGTCATGGTCAGTGTGGCAGTCATGAGGCTCCTTTGGTTGTGACTAAACCGTATCGGGACGTCCGCGATTGCCATAATGCAGCATGAGCCAATCAGTCACCCGCAGCGATCGAGCGACCCTTGTCATTGCCCATCGTGTCAACGCGGGTGAAGAGAGCCAGTACGAGGATTGGCTCAATCGGATGGCCGTGTGCGAGGCGCAAGCGCCAGGCTTCATCGGGCGCGAGGTGATCTTCCCGATCGCCGACGGACAGGATTGGTACACGTCGGTTATCAAGTTTGATTCCCCCGAAACCCTGGCGGCATGGACTGTTTCCCCCAATTGTCGACAGATGGTTGCCGAGGCTGAATCAATGAGCGCGCAGGTACTCCGCTCAGGTGCACAGCCTCAGTCCGATGGACTATTTCTGCTTGGCTCCGATGAACAGGCTCCCGAGCCAGCAACCTGGAAGGTCGCCTTGATTGTCTTGATCGGTCTCTACCCATCAATCTTTGCGATCTCTTGGCTTTTTACTTTTCGGATCGAGGTGCCCTTTGCTCTGCGGCTACTGATAGGCAACATCTTGGCGGTGAGTGTCGTCTCGTTCGTCACGACGCCCATCGCTCGTCGAATATTCCGTAACTGGCTGAGGGCACGCCGTGATGCCGTGGTCACCAATGTTGTGGGAGCACTCGTCATCGGTCTCAGTGTCCTGTGCATGCTCGGTGTGTTCTTGCTGGTACCGAGCCCGTAGACGCAGGCCAGGAGGTGTCAACCAGTGACCGCTCCCGCATCAAGCGCTGACAAAATTCGTGCCCATTCATGGCCGACCTGCTCGCCCAATTGTTTAAGCCCGACCTCAAACAAGGATTTCAGTTCGGCCTCGTTGGAACTGACCGCTGCACGACGCACAGCGGCCTCCCACGAAGCCTGATCAAAGGTCACTTCTTAAGTCAAACACTGATTGCCTGGTCGTGGCTGCGCGTTTCTGAGACAGTACGCGCATGATGATTATTTCGGTGCTCTACCCGGTCGGTACGGAAAACTCCTTCAACCTGGACTATTACCTCAGCAGTCATGTCCCGCTGGTCAAGCGACTTCTCGAGCCGATGGGACTGCGCGATACGCGCATCTTGACCGCGGGTCCAGAAAGCGCCTACCCGGTGATCGCCGAACTAGGTTTCGATGATCCCGAGAGCCTGAATGCCGCCTTGGCTGCGCATGGAGCTGAGACGCAAGCCGACATACCCAATTTCACTGACGTAGTGCCGATTATTCAAATCAGCGAGGTAGTTGCGTCTTGACCGAAGACCGCACGGCTCGGTCGAATCGGGTGGTCGAACATTGGTTGATCCACGTGGCTCATTCACGGGTACGCTAACAAAGTGCGGTGTGACACCCTTATCTTCCCTGTCTCATGCGTCGTGCTGATTGCAGCCCTAGCCACCCCGGTAGGCAGCGCAGCGGCGATCAACGGGGCGGCCGACGACTTACGGGTTTTCCCGTCGGGTGTCATCGATTACGCAAATGATGACTCGTGGGTTGTTCCATCAGGAGTCAGCGTTGTATAGGTCACGATTTCGGGTGGAAATGGTGGCAGTTTCCCGGGTTCTAGCAGTCTGTC
>JAFMCH010000108.1 GCA_017857875.1 Actinomycetota bacterium
CCGCGAACACAAAACCCGGTTTCATTGTGAGTGTCTTGGCCCTGGGCCCACGCCGGCAAGGTCAACACCAACCGTTTGCCGGTACGAACGGCGGTTGCGTTCCACACGTCGGTTACCTGGCCGGTCACGCGCAGTTTCACCGTTGCTGGCACGGGCGAGGCGACCTGTACGTGCACACACCTGCCGCCCTTCCATTTTGAGTCAACCACCACGCGCACAGAGCTAGCGTCTGGGTTAGGAACCGGGGTCGGCGTCGGCGCAGGAGCCGGCGTCGGGGTCGGCACCGGTGTTGGCCGCGGTGTAGGAGCAGGTGCCGGTGTTGTTCCTGCTTTGCGACCCATCAGCTTGGTCAACAGGGCCATCTTGTCTGTGTGCACAGAGTTCCAGTCATCGGTGAGAACTCCACCGGTGTCACCGGAATTGGGATTCCACGACCAAAACGTCCAACTGATGCCGGTGGCTGCCAGATAGTCGGTGAACTGGTTGATCCAACGACCTTCAACGGTTGTCTTCGACACTGACTTAGCACCGAACTCACCGATAAATAGGGGTGCGATGTTCTGGGTGTGGATGAATCCGAATCCCTTTTCCCAACGGTCGGCCAAGATCGACGCCATGTTGGGGTCAGAAAACCATGGCTGAGCAAACACCCCGGGTCCATATTCATGGGGGGAGTAAACGAGACGGTTTGCTTTCGATAGGCGCACGGGATTCTGGCGAACGCCCTCGAGATTGCCGCCCCACCAGTGCCGATCTAGTTTCTGGCCACCGGCTACCTGACCCTCAATGCCCTCAACGATGATGAGTTTGTCCGGGGCAATCGCCAAAACCGCGTTTCCTGCACGCTCAGCTGCACGACGCCAATCGGTCGCACCGCCATCTCCCCAGGTCGCTGATCCATGCGGCTCATTTTTCAGATCGAATGCCACAACGTTCGCTGTCTTGGCGTATCGCCGTGCCAGCATCTGCCAGGTAGCGACCCAGTCGCTTTCGGTAAATCCACCCTGTCCGTACCACAGGTCAAACATGAATCCATCGTTGCTTTGAGAATGATTGTCAAGAATGATCATCATTCCTAGTCGATCAGCTTCAGCGATGACGGCATCCATCACTTGAATCGGCGTTTTGCCTTTCAACTCAGCATTCTTACCGGCACCGTAGTCAATTCCTGAGGTTGTCGAACCTCTCATCGCTTCGAGCGAGAACGGAACACGAATGGTGTTGAAGCCAAGACTTGAGATCTGAGCCAACATGTCCTTGTAATCACGTGACCACAGCCCGTGGGGTGCCTGGGTAGCGGTTTCAAGACCAAACCAGTTCACGCCCTGCCAGATAACAGTTTTGCCCTGCGCATCAACGATCTTGTTGCCTTGCGTATGCAGCGGATATGTCGGAGCATCTGCTGCATTTGCGGGCGATGGTGCTCCCATAAGTCCAGACATCACAACGGCCACGAGGGCTCCAATGAAAGTTGCCCATGATGCTTTACGCATGTGTTCCTCCGCGGTCGTGTCGTCGAATTCATGACGCTAACGACGGCTGAGGTAAGAGTCGCGCTGAGACGTTTGTTCCCAGCCATTTCATAGAAAGCGGAGGCTAGCGATCACCCAACTGCCACATTCGCGCACCGCCGACAAGTGCGACCGTGTTGGGAACAATGACAGTGTCGTCGCCGAGTCGAATCACCTGGGACGCAGTCAAATGACGTGCGTTGCCACCGCCGAGGTACAGGCGATCCCAGACGAAGATCGGGCGCAAACCGTCGACAACACGAACGACACGTCGCGACCAAAAGGAGTCACCCAACCGACGACGTTCGTGTTCACCGATATAGGTGTCATAACTCAATCCCCAACGCACCGGTGCTTGAGACAACTCAAGGTGCGGCGCCAGTCGACCGCCGTCGAATATCGCACAACCCAAGCCGGTACCAAGGGTGAGCACGAGTTCGAGTCCCTGGCCGGCGATCACGCCGGCAGCGTGAAGCTCGGCGTCATTGACGACCAGAGTCGGCACCTTGAGCACCTGGGCCAACGCCGTTCGGGCATCAAAGCCGTTCCACTCATCAACCAAAGAGGGGTCCACCCGACTACGCGGGCCGCGAGTAGTGACGTAGTGCGGCGTGGTGATAACCACGCCATGTCGAATCATTCCGGGTAGGCCGACGCTCGCACGCTGAACCGGCGGAAACTGCGCAGCGAGGTCACTCAGCGTGGCCACGAATTTCTCCGGTGCAAATGGGTAAGGAGTCGGAATGCGCGTGGGAGGCACGCGCATCGTGCCCGTTTCGTCAAGGACAGACGCCTTGATCCCTCCGCCGCCACAGTCGATGACAAGAGTGTTGATTCCAGGGTCGGCCGATGAAGAGGTGCTCACGCGACATCAGTGTGCCGTGTGGCCACCCGACCCGGTAGCCTGGTCCGGCTAGTTCATCTGGCACGGAGGCGTCGCCTAGTCCGGTCTATGGCGCCCGCCTGCTAAGCGGGTTTGGGTCTTAAAGCCCATCGAGGGTTCAAATCCCTCCGCCTCCGCCATTCACGGAATAGGGCCCTCCAGGGGTCGTATTCCGTGAATTTCGACCGCGTGGGCATTGACTGAAGCGACCGCAGGTCGCAAGTCTCAGCCGACGAAAAGAGCGCCGCGCTTGCGGCGGGCCTTCACTTTGCGAAGCGGTGCAGCCGCCGGGCCGGATACCTTCGCGCCCCTCTCGGTGAAGGTCGATCCATGTGCCGGACAACGCCAACCCGATGCGGTTTCGACGACCGTGGATCCCTGATGCGTGCATCGAAGATTCAGGGCCTTGTACTTGTTGCGACTGACGCGGACGATCGCCGTTGGCACTCCGCGCACATTGCCGATAGTGGCCACCCCACCGACGCTCGCCAGTGCCGGAACGGCTCCCAAACGCACTCGCACCCGACCATCGCTGAGTTGCGTCACGGCGTTGCTCGGCGCTGGGGACGCCTGTGCGGTCGACAGCCCTGCAGCGACTAGCGCAATGCCACACAGACCGGCAGCCGCCTTCAGGGCGTCGCGTCGACTTATATGGGGGACACCTGTCTCATCCATGTATTCGAGTGTGACCCACCGGGCGCGGATGCGCATCCGGGCAGGGGGTATCGTTACCCACCGCAGTTACCAGCGCCCGTAGCTCAACGGATAGAGCATCTGACTACGGATCAGAAGGTTAGGGGTTCGAATCCCTTCGGGCGC
>JAFMCH010000109.1 GCA_017857875.1 Actinomycetota bacterium
GCGCGTGGTCAGGCGCCCGGACGGACGAGCGAATCAGTCGGTGTAACGAATCTGAATCTGGGTGACCGACGTGATGGTCGTTATCTGGGCTCGGATGGTCACCCGCAGCGATTCGGGGGCGCCTGAACACGTAGATGCCCGAACGATCAACGCGCGCACGGCCTGCTCGCGCGCATATTGCTGGCCGCATGGCGGGCAGGCATCTAGGTGCTCCACGATGCGCTCCCGATGGTGCTGATCGAGTTCGTTGTCCAAATACGAATAGACCCCTGAGATCACCTCGGGACAGATGCTGGGATGGTTCGCCTGATCGGTCATGGGGTGCCTGCCGCAAATCCGTGTTCTACCGCATAGTCCTCGAGCATGGCCCGCAGCAGTTTTCGGCCTCGATGCAGGCGTGACATCACGGTGCCTACCGGCGTTTGCATGATTTCAGCAATTTCCTTATAGGAAAAACCCTCGACATCAGCGAAATACACCGCCATCCGAAACTCATCAGGAATGGCAGCCATCGCATCAATCACAACGTCATCGGTGATGCGGTCAAGGGCTTCGGCTTCAGCCGATCGCAATTGGCCGGTCGTAAAGGCCTGCGACTGACTCATTTGCCAATCATCAAGATCATCGGTGTGGGTCCAGTGCGGTTCGCGCTGCTTGCGCCGATACGTATTGATGTAGGTGTTGGTCAGGATCCGAAACAGCCATGCCTTGAGGTTGGTGCCCTCGGTGAAACTGTCGAACTTGGCAAACGCCTTGACAAAGGTCTCCTGGGTGACATCTTCGGCGTCTGCGGGGTTACGTGTCATGCGCAGCGCTGCACCGTAGAGAGAATCAAGATAGGGAAGCGCGTCGCGCTCAAAGCGCTCCGCGCGCTGTGCATGCGTCTCAGGGGGTGTGACGATCTCAGTCTGTGCCATCACGGGCAACACTAGACCTCCACCACCCACACCGCCGAGCGCTATCTCACGGACAGAATTTCCGCGAAATTGTGTCCGTGAGATAGCGCTCGCGGGGGAGGTCATAATCGGGGTAACGCGATGGCCGGTCAACTTATTCCTCTCCGCTTATTCCTCTCCGCATCGCGGCGGCTAGCCCTCTAGCGGCGCGATCAGCTGCTGACCGTTGTGCGAGACCTTGTTCACCTCTGTCGACACCGGATAACCCGTCCACGGGTCATCGCCGCCATCGGCCATCACCTGATCGAGCAACCGCTCGGCGGAGTCACGATCGGTCATGGTCGGTTCAAGCCAGGCCGACCAATCTGACGGATCGACCGCCACCGGCATCCGATCGTGAATGTCGGTCATCCAGCCCCGGGACGCCATCGTGAGGATCGTGCACGTCAGCACCCACGCCTGCGGATCATGCGGGTCCACGACCTGTGGGTCACGCCACCATTCGTAAAGCCCCGCCAAGCCCGCCAAGGCAACCGCTGAGTCGCTGTGGTGAATGTAGAACGGCTGCTTCGGGCCACGCGCTGGCGTCGGCCGCCACTCATAGAAGCCATCGACGGGCACGATGCACCGACGCCGCGTGAACGCGGATCGAAAAGATGGTTTGGTGGACACGGTCTCGGCTCGAGCGTTGATCATGCGTGCACCGATTGACCGCTCCTTCGACCAGGACGGAATTAGACCCCAACGACCAATCGCGAGGCGACGCTGAACTTCGCCGGACGCATCGTCTTGCTCGGTTGCATCGTCTTGCTCGGCTGCGTCGGTGGTCGTAGCCACGATGTACACCCGCTGGGTTGGCGCGGTGTTGTAGTTGGACTCGAGCACCTGCTCATCTAGACGATCAACGCGGAAAACCTGGGTCAGCGTCGCTAGGTCATTTCGCGCTACGAAGCGTCCGCACATAGCCCTTAGCCTGCCCTACCGGATCCGACTACGCTCCTACTGATGGCTTCTGACCGGTCCGTAGCGAAAGACACGTGGAAAGCACCCACGGCAACCGGGCCCCTCCATGCCACAGTGAGTGTGCCCGGGTCTAAATCCGCGACAAATCGCGCCTTTGTTCTGGCGGGCCTGGCGGATCAACCAGCACAGGTGCACGCCGCACTTGATGCTCGCGACACCAGATTGATGGTGGGCGCACTCGGTGCATTGGGCGTGCGGTTTGAACCGATCGGGTCCGCCCAGTCGCCGGATCAATCTCCGCCGAGTCGTTACCCCTCCGGCAATGCCGACTGGCTCATCACTCCCCCGGCCATCAGGCCATTCCCGGCCGGCACGGTCTCGGTGCCCGTCGGGCTCGCCGGCACGGTGATGCGCTTCTTGCCACCGATGGCTGCCCTGAGCGAAGGCACCATCACCATCGACGGCGACCCGCGCGCACGTCAACGACCCCTAGGTCCGATGCTCGACGCACTCGCGGACATCGGCGTTGACCTAAAGTCGAGCAACGGTTCACTTCCGATACGCATCAACGCCCACGGACACGTGGCTGGCGGACCAGTGTCCATCGACGCCTCGGCCTCCAGCCAATTCATCAGCGGGCTGCTACTGAGCGCTGCCGCCTTCGAACACGGCCTCGAACTGACCCATCGCGGTTCACGGCTGCCGAGCATGCCGCACATCGACATGACCATTGCGATGCTGGCCGAGCACGGCATCAACGTCGACCAAGATCTCGATCGCCCCGCCCCGCGATGGATCGTGCAGCCTGGACTAATCCGCGCCATTGACCGAGTAATCGAACCCGATCTGTCAAATGCAGCCCCATTCCTCGCCGCCGCAATGGTCTGCGGTGGTGACGTAACGGTCACCCACTGGCCGCGTCGCACCACGCAGGCCGGTGATCATCTGCGGGACTTGTTCACGCAGATGGGCGCCAGTGTCACGCTGGGCGACGAGGGCCTACACGTCGTGGGCTCTTCCCCCATCGCCGGTATCGAGGCGGACATGAGCCTGGTCGGCGAACTGGTACCCACGATTGCGGCACTGTGCGCCCTAGCTGATGGCCCCTCACACCTGTACGGAATCAACCATCTGCGAGGTCATGAAACCGATCGGCTCGCCGCCCTGGCCCAGATGTTGAACTCACTGGGCGGCGACGTGAGTGAGACATCCGATGGCATCACCATTAACCCCCGGCCACTACATGGCGGTGACGTGGACTCCTATGACGATCACCGCATGGCGACAGCGGCTGCCATCGTCGGAGA
>JAFMCH010000110.1 GCA_017857875.1 Actinomycetota bacterium
TAACCGATGCGTTGCTGGCGATCCTCGTCTCGTGCAATACCGAAGGCGATATTGCCCGCGACACTCAGGTGCGGGAATAAAGCCCCTTCCTGGGGAACGATGCCCACGCGCCGCTTCTCCGGTGGAACCCACGTGTGCGGGCCGACGACCAGTCGGTCGCCGAAATAGATTTCACCGCTGGTCGGGCGGATGAAGCCGGCAAGTGCCCGCAAGAGCGTGGTTTTGCCCGAACCGCTGGCACCGAGCACCGCGGTGAGCGAGCCCGAAGCAATGTCCAGGCTCAGGTCATGCAAGACGACATGTGAACCGTAGGACGCATCGATTCCGTGAATGCGAACGGCGGTCACAGAACAAGACTAACGGTTCGCGGACATTGCTACGGGTTCCGTGGCTGTCATCGCTCGTGATAGTAGCCACGCCGGAAGCGCGGCAATAGCTATCAACGCGATCGCGTAGGGAGCAGCCTCTCCGTAAGCGGCGATCTCGGTGCGGCTCCACATTTCCGTCGCCAGGGTGTCCCAGCCTGTGGGCCGCAGCATCAACGTCGCCGGTAGTTCTTTCATGGCGGTCAGCAACACCAGCAGCCCACCGGCCGCGATGCCGGGTGCGGATAATCGCGCCGTCGTTGCTGCCCATGCCGTGAGCGGGCCGCGGCCCAGTGTGCGGGCTGTTTGCTCCAAAATGGGCGACACCGTTGCGGTACTGCTTCGGGTGGCACCAATAGATTTGGGCAGGAAGAGCACGGCGTAGGCGAAGGCCAGTGTGAACACGGTCTGATAGGCCACCGGTACGACCGACAGGGTGAAGAAAACCAAAGACAAGCCAACGACTACCCCCGGCAGCGCATGCCCGGTGTAGGAAAGTGTCTCGATGGTATGCACCGAACGGCTTCGATAACGAGCGGCGATGATGCCCACGGGCAATGCAAGCAACACTGCCAAGATCGCTCCCATGAACGACACCCAACCTGATGTGAGCGCTGCGGTGAGCAATGTGTTCACATCGATGTTGACCGCCCGAGCCCGCGTCATGAGGTTGATTAATGAGCCAATCGGCACGCCGAGGGCGAGGATCGTCAGGGCCGTGAGCCAGCAGATTGAAAGCACTCGGAGTGGACCGGTAAGGGGCACAACCACTGCTTGGCGTTGTGTGCCAGAAGCCGATCGCCAGCGGCGCCGGGCCCCTCGTGTTCGTCGTTCGGCCAGCACGAGCAATGCAGCGAGCGCGACAAGCAAAAGGGCGAGAACCGCCGCACCCACGCGATCAAAACTGCCTCGATAGGAGGCGTAAATCACGCGCGTGAATGCATCGACTCGAAAGAGCGCGACGGCACCGAAATCGCTCAGCGTGTAGAGAGCCACCAGTAATGCACCGGCAGCAGCGGCGGGCCAGGCCTGCGGCATCGTGGCGCCAAGAAATGCGCGCAGGGGGCTACGCCCGAGCGATCGGGCGACCTCCTCGAGGGCCGGATCAGCGCTACGAAACGCTGCCGCCGTGGGCAACACGATGTATGGAGTCGACACCAACACCAAAACGGTGACCGCTGCCCAAAATCCACTGAACCAAGGAAACTGCGCAATCCAGGCGTATGCGGCCACGTAGGAGGGAACCGCGAGCGGAAGTGCAAGAAGCACAACCCAGGTCTTGCGCAGGGGGATATTAGTTCGGCTGACCAACCAGGCCGTGGGGATTCCGATGACTAGACATAGGCCGGTAACCACGACAACGAGGGCGATGCTCGTGCCGATGGTTTCTGCGGTGCGGGCTCGCCAGAGCACATCAATAATGCGATCAATCCCTGCCCCCCACACGCGAACAATGAGGTACACGAGCGGAACTAGCGCCACCGCCGCGGTGACGCTGCCGAGGATGAGCAGGAGCACGGGCGCTTGGCGTCGTTCGCGCACGCGCTGGCTTCCCGCTTCGCCGGTGAGCGGAGATGTCTCGAGGATGGACATACTCACAGGAGTCCGACTTCCTCCAGCATCAGCAATGTGCCGGGCAGGTCGGCGAGTTCGGCGAGCGGAGCATCCGGGCCGCGCAGAGTATCCAGCGGCGGGATCCCATCGACCGCGGCTACTTCTGGCAGGAGCGGGTACTCAAATGTGTTGGCGACAAACCATTCCTGGGTTCGCGGGGTGAGCAGCCACTCAATGAAGGCCGCCGCATTGGGTTGATTGGCCGCTGTGGCCATGATGCCAACTCCGGCGACGTTGACGAGCGTGCCAGGGTCCCCTGGTGCGGTGAAGGCGATCTGCGCGCGCATCGCATCTGCACCAACCTCCTCGGCTTTCTCATACCAGTAGTAGTGATTAATGAGCCCCAATTGCACCTGGCCGGTGTCGACCGCATCGAGGATGAGGCCGTTCTTTTCGAACTCCTGCACGTCGTTGGCAACAAGACCTTCTAACCATGCCCGCGTAATTTCATCACCCTGTGCAACCCGCATCGCGGTCACAAAGGATTGAAAGGACGCGTTCGTGGGTGCGATACCGACCTGGCCTTTCCAGGTGGGGTCGGTAAGTTCAAAGACGCTCGTGGGCACCTGATCGGCTGAAACCTGCTCGGCGTCGTAGGCAATGACCCGGGCTCGACCGGTGATACCTGTCCAGGTTCCGTCGGTGGCTCGATAGTTGACCGGCACCGTCGTGGCGACTGATTCGGGTAGCGGCGCAAATAGCCCGGCGGCAGCAATCGCACCGAGTGCTCCGGCGTCCTGGGCAAAGAACACACTGGCCGGTGTCCGATCGCCCTCCTCGATCAATTGGGCAGCTAGTTCGGCGGTGTCGCCGTAACGGGCCTGTACCTCGATGCCGGTCTGGGCGGTGAACTCAGCGAACAGGGGACCCACGAGTGATTCCGAGCGCCCGGAATAGACCACGACGGCATCTCCAGATGGTCCGGCGGTCGGTGTGGTCGACCCGTCAGCACCGTCATCGGTGCCGCATGCGGCCAGGATCGGCAGAGCGATGACCGCCGCGGCAATAGCGGCGGTGAATCGAACCGGGCGACTCATGCTTCCTCCTGAGGTTAGGCTTACCTAA
>JAFMCH010000111.1 GCA_017857875.1 Actinomycetota bacterium
CGGCACTGGGCTCGCACCGGCTATCGACCCCCGCGAGACATCATCGTGGTGTTCACGCCGGACGAGGAGGCGGGCGGACGACATGGTGCCCAGTGGCTGGTGCGCCATCGCCCGGACATATTTGCCGGAGCGACCGAGGCAATCGGTGAAGTGGGCGGCTTTTCGTGGACGATCAACGACGATGTTCGCGTCTATTTGATTCAGACGGCCGAAAAGGGCATCGCATGGATGAAGGCCACGGCCCGTGGGCGTGCCGGACACGGATCGATGTTTAACGCCGATAATGCGGTCACGGAATTGGCAGAGGCCATTTCCCGTGTGGGCACTCACGATTTCCCGGTGTCGGTCGGCCCGAGTGCGCAGCGCCTGCTCAGCGAACTCCAAGAGGTCACCGGTCTCAATCTGTCCACGGGCGACATCGTGGAGACCCTTAATCAATTGGGCCCACTGGCAAACTTCGTTGGCTCGGGACTCAAGAACACCGCTAACCCATCAATGCTGTCGGCCGGATACAAGGTCAACGTCATTCCCGAAACCGCCGTTGCGCACATTGATGGCCGATTCTTGCCCGGCCAACGAGATGAATTCGTGGCGGCCATCGAGCGACTGTTGGGACCAAAGATCGACCTGGAGATTCTCATCGAAGACATCGGACTCGAGGTGCCCTTCGAAGGGGACACGGTGGGCTCCATGGTTGCCGCCTTAAGAGCCGAAGACCCCTTGGCCCTTCCACTGCCGTTCATGATGGCCGGCGGTACGGATGCCAAGGCGTTCTCACGCCTAGGTATCGAGGGCTACGGCTTTGCGCCCCTGCGTCTGCCCCCGGACCTCAACTTCGCCGCTCTCTTTCACGGTATCGACGAACGAGTGCCGATTGAGTCACTGCAGTTCGGGTTGCGTGTGCTCGAACGATTCTTCCGTAGTTGCTGACGTGATGGCTGCTTGCCTAGCCGATGCCGGGAAGGGTTGCCCGAGCCTGCCGCAATATGCGACGGCGGATGCGTACGGATCGGCGCCCGTCGGCATAGATTCGGTGTCGGTCCAACTCCCACCGCCCGTACTCTGCGCACTCGGTCAAGACCGCGCGGGTCAGATCGGTGGAGGCGTCTCGCGGTAATTCAACGGTTCGGTACTCATACACCGATACCGTGGCCTGCATCAGTCCATCGCACCACGGATAGGTCATCGACACAAGCAAGTGACGCGGAGAAGTGCCCAGCCCGTGACGAGCAGCGGCTAGGCTCACCTGCAGGCGGCGGATGACGCTGCGTCACGTCACACCGAGGGGTCAAGTATGAAATTAGGCATCAATCTGGGGTACTGGGGCGCAGGCAATGACGCTGATAATCTCGCCCTCGCCCGCGAGGCCGATCGATTGGGCTACGCGGTCGCCTGGGCCGCAGAAGCCTACGGATCCGACGCCGCCACCGTGTTGAGCTGGGTCGCAGCCCAGACAGACAACATCGACGTTGGCTCCGCGATTTTTCAGATCCCCGGCCGCACTCCGGCAAACACCGCGATGACCGCGGCCACGCTCGACACACTCTCGGGCGGTCGATTTCGACTCGGTCTGGGAGTGTCTGGACCCCAAGTATCCGAGGGTTGGCACGGTGTTCGATTCAATAAGCCGCTGACTCGAACTCGCGAATATGTCGCGATCGTGCGCAAGGCTCTGGCACGTGAGCGACTCACCTACGAGGGTGAGTTCTTCACCCTGCCTCTCCCGGACGGACCGGGCAAAGCTCTGACCTTGACGGTGCATCCGGTCCGCGAGCATCTACCCATCTACCTCGCCGCCGTGGGCCCCAAAAATCTCGAACTAGCCGGTGAGATCGCCGATGGTTGGCTTGCGATCTTCTACTCACCTGAATACGCCGATGAGCAGTTGGCGCACCTGCGTGCGGGACGCGAAAAAGCTGGCCTGACCCTGGACGGTTTCGACATCGTGCCTACCGTTCCGGTGGTGTTGGGTAAGGACGTCAGCGCTTGTGCGGATCCGGTGCGGGCCTATGCGGCGCTCTACATCGGCGGCATGGGTTCGCGGGACAAAAACTTCTACAACGCATTAGCGGCGCGGATGGGTTACGAAGAGGCGGCCGGTCAGATACAAGATCTCTATCTAGGTCGTGACTACGCAGGCGCTGCTGCTGCAGTTCCCGATGATTTCATCGATCGGACTTCGCTGATCGGACCACCAGAGCGGATTCGAGATCGACTTCAAGCCTACGCTGACACCGGCGTTACAACGCTCACCATCGCCGTTTACTCGGGCACCCTCGACGAACGCCTCGAGACCGTTCGGCAAATGACTGAGATTCTCGATGCCGCAGGGTTGGCTGAGTGACCGGTTATCTTCGTTGAGCTGGTTCGAGGCGGTTGTACTTGGCGTTGTACAGGGCCTGACTGAGTTCCTGCCTATCTCATCCAGCGCACACTTGTTCGCGGTGTCGCAGATCTTTGGGTGGCAAGACCCGGGCGCAGCGTTCACGGCGGTCACCCAGATCGGCACCGAGATGGCGGTCTTGATCTATTTTCGTCACGACATCGCGCGGATTCTGATCACTTGGTTTCGATCCTTTACGCACCCGGAACTTCGATCACAGATCGACGCCAAAATGGGTTGGTACGTCATTGTTGGCACGATTCCGATCGTCGTCTTGGGATTGGTCTTCACCGAGCAGATCGAAACGATCGCCCGAAATTTGTGGTTGACCGCGGCAATGCTTGCGGGATTTGGGCTTCTCCTTGGCGCTGCTGACCGCTGGGGTCGACGCACGCGAGAGATTTCTACCCTGCGTGCCAAGGATGCCGTCTTGCTCGGATCGGCTCAGGCTTTGGCCCTCGTGCCTGGCGTCTCACGATCCGGGGCGACTATCACCATGGGATTAACCCTTGGTCTGACGCGTGAGGCCGCAACACGCTATGCGTTCCTGCTTGCCATTCCCGCGGTCTTGGGCTCGGGTGTCTATGAGGCGACCCGGATCAGTGACGATCCAGATGCCGCATGGGGCGCCATCATTCTCGCGACGTTGATCA
>JAFMCH010000049.1 GCA_017857875.1 Actinomycetota bacterium
CCCCACGAGTACGGCCCCGGTGTGTTCAATCAGCCGTGGTTCAGCGATCCGAATATGGCCGCGATCCTGGCTGATCGCTGGGAGAAGGGTTTCGGCTACATCCACACCCAAGGCATCGCACCTATCTTCGTCGGAGAGTTCGGCGCCAAGAGCGTCTCGTCTACCACGGTCGAAGGGCGATGGATTCGCCAGTTCACCGATTATCTCGGTGATCGCGGGATGAGTTGGACGTTCTGGTCATGGAACCCCAACTCCGGAGATACCGGTGGAGTGCTGACCGACGACTGGCGCACCGTGCATACCGACAAGATGGCCCTGCTCACCGGGTTGATGGCCGGTGAGGTGGGTGCTCCGGTGCCGGCACCGACCCCGGCTCCAACCCCGGCACCGGTTCCGACTCCGGTTGTTGGTGACGGGCTGACGGTCGTCGTAACGAATGTGAATGAATGGGGTACCGGACGCACCGTCGATGTAGCCGTAACTCCGGCGACGGGTACGCAGTCCTGGCAGGTGCGGATGCCGTGGGCGAGCACTATCTCGGCCCCGTGGAATGGTGTCGGCGGCGTGAGCAACAACACGTTGAGAGTCCGGAATGCGGCCTGGAACGGAACCGTATCCGCAGGACGTTCGGTGTCCTTCGGATTCAATGACACCGGTGCGCAAGGCATGCCTCGCCCGTCGACGTGCACCGCGCTGCTCGATGGTGTGCAGGCATCCTGCACGATCCTCATCGTGGGAACGCGCTGATCCCAGCTCTCATCAACGGGTGACGCTCGTCATAGAGACGTCATCTGTTCACCCCGCGTGTCACTACCCGGTGGGGCCGCTGGTTGGCATGCCCTCGCGCTTCATGAAGGAGCGAGGACGTCGCTTTCCAGTCGCGAATAGCTGGCTTCCATTCCCGCAAGCATTTCTGGGGACAATGCGTTGTTTCGCATCTCAAAATCGGGGTAGGTAAGGACAAGGGTCAGCAGCGTTCCACCGTCGACCGGAATCAACGTCATCTCGTTAGTCGTTCCCGGCCCGTCAACCCCGAGCATCGTCTCAGACGTAAGTTCGCGGTGCGGCGGTTGGCTTTCCAGCAGTTCGCCGGTGAAGCCAAACTGCCCATCGCTATCAACGTGCTGCCACGCATTGCGGAAGGTATCCCCCACGTTGTTAGCAACCTCACACACCGGCATCGTCCAGCCCTCCGGGCCCAGGAGCCACGTCTTCATCAAAGCGGGAACGTGGTGTGCTCGCCACACCTGATCGACTGACCCGGCGATAACTCTGCTGATTCGCACCTGAGTGTCGTTGAGTACCTGTGCCATGCACGGGTTCCCAGCAGCGAACGACGTCGAATCCGCGAGCACGGCATCCATCTGACACATCGCCTGGCGCATACCTTCGTCCATGCCCATCTGCAGCAACGAGTCGAGCTCACCAGCCGACGGAACGTGCGTCACAATGCTGACTTTGGATCCGTCATCGGTCTCGGCGAACGTAAACACCATTCGCATGGACGGCATCGTCGTTTTGGCGGATCCATCCGGGTTGGAGAACCCGTCGCGAACTTCAAAAGAACGCTCGGGATCGATCGCGAGATATTCCCAATAGCCGCGAGATTCATCGCCACCCGGGCCCGTCATCGTGTAGTCGCTGCGCCCGCCGGGGAACCAGTCGTGTCGGGTGAACTTCGCCGGATACGTGGGTGGACCCCAGAACTTCTCGAGTTGGCGAGGGTCGCTATAGGCGTTCCATAGCCGTCGAACCGGAACATCGAACTCTGCTACCGCCGTCACGGTGGGCGCGGCGGGATCATTAGAGACTGACGTCAGCGTCATGGTGTCGACCCTTCAGGAATTCGAGAGGAGGGCAAATTATCGCTAAGCATCTCGACGCCGACGCATTCCGCTGCTGTAATCACCTGCCACCATCTCATCGGCCGTGCCAAGATCACCCCATGAGCGATGAAGGCCCACGAACACCTTGATTTCAGTTCCTTCTCGCGCTCTCGCCTCATCGAACAACTGGTGTTTGAGGGTTTCACCCAAAGCCAGGCCCAGTGCGGAGTTTTCCAGGCGGGACTGTAGGTCGACGAGACCGAGGAGACCGAGGAAACTCAACATGATTGAACCGCTCCGCGTTGCAGGCGCGGCCGTTGTGCGGCTTGATCCAGGCTCGTCCTCGCCGGCATGCGAACAGCAAAGGTGGCGGTCCCCCTGAGTGGTCCCTTCCCTACATTGCGACTACCGTTCACAGAACACGTACCTTCCTATTCTTGCCTGGAGGCATCATGATCGTTCAAAAACTTCGCGGTATCGGCATCAACTCAACTGTCCTGCAGGGTCTTGGCTTCGGATCCATCGGGGCATCCATCGCCATCTGGAACCTACGCCGACTCGGTGGGGACGCGGCCCATGCCGAGCGCTTCGGAATCTTCATCGGCCTGTGGGCTCCAACCTTCCTGATCCTCGCCAACGAGGCTGCTGCCCAGGAGAAGGCCGACGCCTCCGCACCCAACGCCTGATCCCCAGCACCCTCGCCTGGTTGCGTTCGACGAGACGTAGTCGAATTCTCACGGTCACCGCACCGCGATGGTGGCAGCGTTTATGGCCGTCGGTCAGAAGCCCCGGCCTAGCTGAGATCGGAAAGATCTTTCCGATCTCAGCCCAGCGGGAGATATTTCAGTGCCACTTCTAGCACTGAAATATCTCCAACAGCATTCGCTTGGATTGACCTCGGCATACCTCATCGACGAATTCATCCAACACACTTGCCTTTCCCGACGTCACACCCTCGTCGTTGAGTCGATCAATTGCTGGCCAAGGTGGATCAGATCGCCGATATTTTCCGGGCCACCAAGAAGGCCTGAACCCCGCAAGCGAACGATGCCGGTCCGACTCACAGTTGAGGTGATCAGCATCGCTGCGTATGTCCACGGCTCCGAAGTACGTTTGATTCCATGGTGAACTACTGTGGCGTTCTCATGGTGGCCGTAGTTCTCGTGGCCTAGCAGTGATGAACTAACAGCCGCGGTGATTTGCCCGATCCTCCCCGTTCAACAGACTGACGGGCGCCACCAGCGCCGCCGCCATCCGCGCCCTCCCTGACTACTACCCGGTCGACGTCATCACGACCGAGCCGCGCGGAGGCTAATCGGAACCGACTATGGAGTTACCGATGAATGGTGAGTGGCGATCCGATAGGTATCGGAACGGTTGGCCTTCCACACGTATGTGTAACGCGCGGGCACCTCGACGACCTCGCCGTCCTCAGTGTAAGAAAAGTTGTACATCCCCGTCGCCCAGAGCAGGCGGCCATTCCCGCCGGCACGCCAAGAAGCCGTCGAACGGATGAAGGTGTCGCCAGCACACTAGGCGTTACCCGCACATGGCGCGCATCGTCACTCGACGCTGAAGTCCGGCACCCGTCGCCGCAGCCATTCCGGCAGCCACCAGTTCGCCCGCCCCATCATCGACATCACGCTTGGGATGAACACGAGACGGATGATAAACGCATCGATGAGGATCGCGGCAGCTAAAGCCAGGCCGAAGAGTTTGATCGTGTCATTGGGCATCGGTACGAAGGCGATGAAGACCGAACTCATAATCAACGCTGCCGCAACAACAACGCGTCCGGAGCCGGCAAGGCCATGTCGCACCGCCTCGGCATTGTCTCCGGATGCCTCCCAGCCTTCCTTCATCCGCGAAACGAGGAAGACCTCGTAGTCCATCGATAAACCGAACAGGATGGCGAAGACCATGATGGGCAGGAAGGGCAAAATCGGACCGGTCGTCGAGACTCCGATCAAACTGGCCCCCCAACCCCATTGGAAGACCGCCACTGTCACTCCGAGCGCGGCGGCGAAACTCAGCAGACTCGTGATAGCCGCCGTCAAAGGGACGACAAGGGAGCGGAACAGTAGGAACAGGGCCAGGAATCCCAGACCAACGACGACGAGCAAGAACAGCGGTAACACACTGATGAGCACATTCGTGAAGTCTTGACTCACCGCCTGCACGCCACCGACATAGATCGCAGCACCCGATGGCGCGATCAAGGCGGAGGTTTGTGTGCGCAATCTTTCGAGCAACTCATTCGTCGCGGGATCGTCAGGCCCAGTCGTCGGCTGAACCAACACGCTCGTCACGAGACCGTTATCACTGAACAGCCCCTCCGTGTCGCCGATCGAGACCGTGGCATACAGCGGCAGCATCGCCTCATTGGGCAACGTGAGCGCAACGCCCTCGGTCGCCGCTAGATCCTGGACCGCTGTCGTCAAAGCGGAGTCGTCAAGGGGCAGCGGCAGCGTAACGGCCACGAAGAGAGGCCCGTTCACACCCGGGCCGAATCCCTGCGCCATCAGGTCGAAGCCGGTGCGAGCGGGGGTGCCCGGCTGCGCGCTTCCGTTGTCGGGGAAGCCCTGCTGTAAAGACAGGGCGGGGATAGCCAAGACGAGAACGACGATCAAGGACATGAGTGCATAAAGCCAAGGTGCCTTCTGCAGGAACCTGCCATAGGAGGCCCAGCCGCTCTGGTCGAGCGGTGTGACCTTCGGGTGGCGTGCCCATGGCAGGCGAAGGCCCAGGGTGTGGCGGCCGAGCAGACTCGACAGGGCCGGCAGCAGGAAGAGCGCGGAGAGCATGATGACAAAGACAGTCACCGCAGCCGCGATCGCGATGCCGAAGAAGAAACTGACGCGCAGCACGAACAATGACAGCAGCGCCATGATCACGGTGCTGCCCGCAAAGAGCACCGCCCGACCTGCAGTCCTCGTTCCGGTGCGGATGGCGTCCTTCGGTTCGGCTCCGGCGAGTACTTCCTGCCGGAATCGGTCAAGGATAAACAAGGAGTAGTCGATTCCCACGCCAAGACCGATCATCGACGCGAGTTCTGGTGCGAAGGACGCCACATCCAAGAAGCCCGTGATGAGCAGGATGAAAAGCTGCCCGATCACCAACCCCGCAACAGCAATCAGGATGGGCAAGCCGGCCGCTACGAGACTGCCGAACAAGACGGCGAGGATAATGATGGCGACGATGACACCGACGAGTTCGCTGGCGGAATCACCGGCGCTGAACGCCGTGAGGATCTGCCCCGTGGCACCGACCTGCAGCGAACTGGTCTCGGCCTCGGTGAGCACGTCGACGAATGCGGTCGCGAGTTCGGAACTCACCACCGACGTGCCCGCACCTTCGAATGCGACCGTCGCGTAAGCGACCTTTCCGTCTGAGCTGATGGTGGAGGTCGCCTCCTTGGCGGCCTGGTTGGCAACAAGGAGGGAGTTGAGTTGATCCTGAAGCGACTGTGGTGTGCCCTCGGGATAGGTGACATCGGTCGTGCCGTCCTGGAACGCCTGGTTGACCTCGTCTTGGAATTCCTGTGGGGTTCCGGGCGGGAAAGGCAGGCTCGTATCTTGAGGCTTCGGGCAGTCGGGGCCGTAGGTCTTGTCGTAGGGAGAGGTGATGCAGGAGATCCCGTCGATGGCCGCAAGCTGGGTGAGCAGGCCATCAACCTGGGATTCCACCTCCGGGGATGTGACGGATCCCGACGTGGGTGACCACACCACATTGGCGGTGTTACCACTTGCCGCCTGCGGGTTAACCTCCTCGAGAAACTCCTGCGCCAATGCCGATTGTGTGTTCGGCAAGGAGAAGGAGTCGTTGAAGTCACCCTTGTAGGTCGTGGCGAGGGCAGCAACTCCGGCGGTGGCCAGCACCCAAATCAATAGGGCAATCAGCGGCTTGCGGATGGCCCAGGCCGATAGTGATCCCACAATGCGTCCTCTCATGTTGTGATGCGGACCCTACCGGTTTGACGTCCGCAGGTCGTTGGCACGTCTACCGTGTGTAACAAACCCCTCGACCAAGGCGGAGCGATTTAGTGCCGGGTGCGCTGTGCCCGGTCCAGGCGCACGGTGGCCTTGCGACCACGAATCGACGTGCCACGCATCGCCGTCACCACGGCGCGCGCCTTATCGTGGGGCACCTGAACAAGCGAGTACCGATCATGCACGGTGATGTCGGCAATCTCGCTGCCCTTGAGTCCCGCCTCGGCGGTGAAGGCGCCCACAAGATCGGCCGGCGTCACACCCGCGCGACGCCCAGAGGAAATAAAGAGGATGGCCATTGGTCCGCCACCGCCCTTCTTGCGCGAGGACGGCCCGCGGTCGCGTCCGGATTTCCCAGCTCGAGCCGGTGCCGCCGGTGCCGCAAACACCTCATCCACCTGCTCCACCGGAGGACCGGCTAACTGCTTGTGCACGAGAGCGATTCCGGCCAGGGCAATCTCGGTCAGATCGTGTTCACCCTCTAATTCGCTCAGCGACTCCCGATAGGCCGCCAACTGAGCTCCCACATCGTCAGCGGTCAGCAAAGTGGTGAACTCAGACCGTGTGCGTGCCAGCCGCACCTGCTCGATCGTGGCCACGGAGGGAACTTTTTCCAGCTCAAGCGGGCGACCCACGATCTTGCCGATGTCTGCCAGCATGCGCTTTTCGCGGGGATCCACCAGGCTGATGGCCACGCCTTCACGACCTGCTCGACCCACGCGGCCAATCCGATGCACATAGGCCTCCGGCGATGCCGGCAGGTCGTAATTCACCACGTGGGTGAGGTGATCAACATCGAGTCCACGAGCGGCAACATCAGTGGCCACCAACAACTCCGTTGAGCCAGAACGCAATCGAGACATCACCCGATCTCGTTGATCCTGGGTTAACCCACCATGCAGACCCTCGGCCTGGTAACCACGAGCTGACAAACGATCGGTCAGGTCATCAACCCCACCGCGGGTACGGCAGAAAATAATCGCCGACGTGGGGTCCTCGGCGTCCAACACCCGCATCAAGGCTGGTGCCTTTTGGCCACGCGATACGAGGTATCCGACCTGGCGCACCTTCGCTGCACCTGCATCTGTGCTCGGCTTGGCGTTGATCGAAATGCGTTGGGGGTCTTGTAGATGTCGACGAGCCAGCGCGCCAATGCGGGCCGGCAGCGTGGCCGAGAACAGCACCGTCTGGCGATCCTTTGGCGTGTGACCCAAGATGCTCTCGATGTCTTCGATGAAACCCATATCGAGCATCTCGTCGGCCTCGTCGAGCACGACGGTGCGAATCTGGCGAAGGTCGAGGCTCTTTCGTTGAATGAGATCAAGGGCGCGACCCGGCGTTGCCACCACGACATCAACGCCTCGCTTGAGCGCCTCAATTTGTTGACGCACCGGCGCACCGCCGTAGACGGTGACGAGTCGAATTCCTAGGTGGCGACCGTAGCGACGGAAGGCTTCACCCACCTGAAGGGCAAGTTCACGCGTGGGCACAAGCACCAGACCAGAAGGCGCGCGCCCGCCACCACCAGATTCCAGACGCTGCAGCATCGGCAACGCAAACGCCGCGGTCTTGCCGGTGCCGGTCGCCGCCTGACCCAACAGGTCGTGACCATCGACGAGAATCGGGAGCGTCGCTGACTGAATGTCGGTGGGCTCCTCGTATCCGAGTTCGTGAAGAGCCTGAAGCAATTCTGGGCGTAGATCAAAGTCCGCGAACTCAGTTACCTTCACGGGCTGACGCTACCCTGCCCTCGGTAAGGTCAGGACAGTGACTAACGCTGACTCGCCGGTGCTACGCCCGGCGCAACCGCAAGACACCCGCGACATCTTGGCCATGATCGTGGAGTTGGCGGTCTATGAGCGCGAACCAGACGCTGTGCATGCCACTGAATCTGACCTGACTGAGGCGCTGTTCGGTTCAACACCGGTGGCCTCGGCCCTGGTCGCCGAGGTCGACGGTTCGGTGGCCGGATTCGCACTGTGGTTCACCACGTTTTCCACCTGGGAGGGCCGGGCGGGAATGTGGTTGGAAGATCTATTCGTGCGCCCGGAGTTTCGCCAGGCCGGAGTGGGCCTCGCCCTATTGACTGAACTTGCCCAGGAGTGCCTGCGGCGAGGCTTCTCACGCCTGGAGTGGTGGGTGCTGGACTGGAATTCCCTCGCGATTGGCTTCTACGACGCACTCGGTGCCGAATCGATGGACGAATGGACCCGGCGACGCCTCAGCGGCTCGACGATTACCGCGCTTGCAGCATCACAGTCGCGGGAGTGATCGCCGATAGAAATCCTGCGTGCTCGCTGCCATATTGGCCGCCAGCACGGCGATCGATAGCGCGAGGGTGATCCATCCGTATACCTGGCCCAGGCGAAACAAACTGAAGGCAATGTTGAGGGCGGCCAGCAAGGTGATCATCATGCCGGCGCTGTAATCACCTCGCCAAGCCATGCGCGCAATCCACACGAACGCAACCACCAAGATCACGTCGAGTAGGGCGCTCATAATCCAGTACCAATCGCTCACGGGGCGATCGAAAAACAATTGCGCTTGTTCTGGTCGCATGAGAAGGGTGATGTTGATGATGACGCCACCGACGTAACCCAAGGCCGCGACGTACATCATGACCACCACAAAACGCACCGAGAAAGGTCGGTCGACCATGACGACGTTAGACATCTACGAACTCCTCAGAGATTCACCGGGCGTGCTCTCCATGGCACTGTATCGACTGGATCAACCTGTCAGGTGATTTCATCGGTCACACCGCGGCTAAACAGGGCGATCACGCTAGCCACCGCCACAGCAACGATCAGCACCCCGGCGATGCGCGAGGAGTTTTCCGATGCCGTCAGCAACGGACCCCCGACCACGACAGCGATGATCTGCGCCAATACCGCCGGGGCGCGGGCTACACGTCGGGCCTGCCACAGCGCCCGCGCGGTAAACAGCAAGGCGATGCCGAAACCGGCGAAAATACCGACCTCCAGGGCAACGGCCGGCACATTGGACACCTCTTCTGGGCCTGATAGGCCAAACCGCAGGGCCTGAACAAGGATGAGAAGTCCGTAACCGGTGAGTACCAATCCTTCGAGCCCGACCAATGGCGCGCTGATGCGCAGTCCACGACTGGTCGGTGCGGGGCCCAAGAACACCGTGCCAGCCTACGGTTAGTCTCGTTGGATGCGCGGACTGCTCATTGTCAATCCGCAGGCCACTACCACCTCGCCACGCGTAACCGATGTGATCGTGGCCGCCTTGTCGGCTGCATCATCGCGCGCACCAGACCGGGCGCTGGGCATTGAGGTGGTGCGCACTCAACACCGCGGCCACGCCGGTGAGTTGGGCGCCCAAGCTCGCCGCGATGGCCTAGACCTCGTGATCACTCTCGGCGGTGATGGCACGATCAATGAGGTCGTCAACGGCATGCTCGGCACAAACCTGGTTGATCCGTTTGCGGCGCAGGAAGTTCCGATGATCGCCACGGTGCCCGGTGGCAGTGCAAATGTCTTCGCTCGCGCACTCGGTCTACCGATCGATCCAGTCGAGGCCACCGGTGAACTCCTCGCTGCAATCGCCCAACGTCACACCCGCCTGCTTGGCCTGGGCTCCGTTGAGATCACCGCACCAGAGGACACCTTGCCGACACCGCGATGGTTCCTGGCAAATATCGGCTTGGGCTTTGATGCCGAGATCATCGCGGCGATGGAAACCCAGCGCGCCGATGGACTCACCGCCAGCCCTGGGCGCTATCTGCGCACAACGCTGCGGCAGTTCTTCACCAAAACCGACCGCCGTGAGCCAGCACTCACTCTGCATCGAGCAGGCGACGACACCATCGACGACATTTTCCTCGCCATTGTGCAAAACACCTCGCCGTGGACCTACCTCGGGCCGTTGGCCATTGATGCCTGCCCGCACGCCTCATTTGATAGCGACCTCGACGTGTGCGCGATCCGCAAGATGGGTATCGCCACGGCGCTGCGGATGAGTCGCCGGCTACTGTCGGGCAGCCTGGCCGGCTCGACCAAACGAAGCATCAGCCTGTGGCACGACCAGCGCGATTTCACGATCACCGCCCGCCGACCCACTCCGATTCAGGTCGACGGGGAAGGATTAGGACCGGTCATACGCGCACATCTACGGGCCCACCCAGGAGCACTTCGGGCCGTGGTTCCCGTTCCGCCCACCGCCAATTCCTCATAGAATCCGATTAACGGATACGTACGAGACATAACTGTGACACAACCGACACTCCCGAAACCATGTTGTCGGTCAATTCGCCTTGTGGCGACACGCCGAACATGTCACCCTAGAAGACGTCGCACCGGACATCGGTCGACATCTCGCGCTCAAGCGCGGCCACCCCTAGCGGTGGCCGCAGCACCCCAACAGGCACGAGAACATGCTCGACATCGCTTGCGCACCGCGCATCAAGGAGGACCGCATGGACTGGCGCCATCGTGCTGCCTGCCGTGACGAAGATCCTGAGTTGTTCTTCCCCATTGGCAACACCGGCCCCGCACTACTGCAGATCGAAGAAGCCAAGGCAGTGTGTCGTCGCTGCCCGGTCATGGACGATTGCCTGGCTTGGGCTTTGGAGTCTGGCCAAGATGCCGGCGTGTGGGGTGGCCTCAGCGAAGATGAACGCCGCGCACTCAAGCGCCGCAACGCCCGCCTGCGTGCCCGCACCACCGCCTAAGTCATTCCTTTCTAACCGCGTGCGGGTTTCACCGGAACCAAGGGCACTTCAAGCACCGCGCGGGTTCCCCCTGACTCACCGCGGCTAATCGTCACATGACCGTTGAGGTCTTCTTCGATCAGCATTCTCACGATCGTCAGACCTAAACCACCGGTTGATGAATCGTGGCTGCTCTCCTGCTCGCCTCGTTCGGGTGAGTCGGGCTCAAACCCGGTGCCGTCATCAACTACCTCCACGCGCAACCGACGCCGGGAGCCGTCCTCGATCGCGCGGGCCTGCACAGCGATCATCGTTGCATCGGCGTGCTCGACTGCATTGGCCAATAATTCGCTCACGGCCATGGCCAACGGGCCGACAACATCGGTGGAAATCGGCCCGACATCGGCATCAAGAGCGATCTGCGGGCCCGATTGATCCCCGCGCAGACCCGCGGCCAATTCCGCACTCAGCCCGACCAGTCTGCGCAAAACGTCGCCGACACTGATTTCATCACCAGGCTCAACCGACAAGATGTCATGCACGGACGCGATCGCCGCCACACGTCGACCCGCCTCAGCCAATGCCGCCTGGGCCTCCGGTGCCACGACGCGACGAGACTGCAAACGCAAAAGCGCCGAGACGGTTTGTAAATTATTTTTCACCCGGTGGTGCACCTCGCGCACGGCAGCGTCTTTGCTCAGCAGCCCGCGTTCTTTGGCGCGACTATCGGTCACATCGCGGGCGAGCACAATCGCCCCGGCTGCACTGTGCCCGGTCGACAGCGGCCAGCTACGCAACACCAGCGTGGCTGACTCGTTGCCCAGTTCGGCTTCACCGGCGATCGCACCGGCGGCCACGAGCGTAAGTGACTCAGGCACCGGGCCGGGCCGATGCACCAATCGAGCTGCGGTGCGGGCCAGGTCGGCGCCGACTAGATCGGTGGCCAGGCCGAGTCGTCGAAACCCCGACGCGGCATTGGGGCTGGCGAAAACCACGCGCCCATCGACACCCAGTCGCAGTAGGCCATCACCCACGCGTGGCGCATCGGTGGCACCCAGCGGTGGTAACCGCTCTGGTGGGAATACTCCGGCAGCGACCATTCCCAATAAGGTCGCGGCGAGCTCGCCGTAGACCTCATCGAAAATCCCCGGCGCGCGCGTGCTGGGATGACGTTGAATCACCGCGATCGGCGTGCGCCCCATCCCAAGCACGGGAACCACCACGGGCAGCCCCTTCTCTGCCCCCGGGATTACGCCCCGGCCAAGGGCAGCCGGATTGGTCTTGAGGACCTGGTCGAATTCGCGAGCCGAGCGGCGAGCCACGAACTGACCCACCACGTCATCGGGCACGGAAGTGGATGCGGTGGTCGGGCGCACAAGAGCCGCGGCGACGAACCCCGTGCTATTCCAGGTGGGCAGCCACAACACCAGATCAGCCATGCTCACATCGGCAATCAACCCCCAGGAGGAGATCAGTCGCCCGACATGCTCGATATCGGCCTGATCAAGATCAGTCCGATCTGCAGCGATGGTTTCCCAGGTGCTCACGTTGACGCAGATTACGCGGGTATGAGGACTAGGCTCGGGCGGGTGAACAACAAAACCATGGTGAGCATTATCGCTGCCGTCTTGGCCCTGTCCCTAGTTGTCAGTGCTGCGGCGCTGTTTATCTAGGTGACGCGCCCATGACTGACCCGTCGGTCGCACCCACCGCGGCAGCTGCAGATGGCCCCGTACACGGTGGTATTCAAGCTGTCAACGCCGCTCGCAAGCACGGTGTGTCAACGATGTTCACCCTTTCCGGGGCGCACGTGTTTCCCCTCTACGACGCGGCCGTGGGTGGTGCCGATGCGATTCGACAGGGCCAGCCCGGACCGATGCGTTTGATTGATGTCCGCCACGAACAGACCGCAGTTTTCGCCGCTGAGGGCGTGGGCAAACTCACCCGCACTCCAGGCCTTGCCGTCGTGACAGCCGGGCCTGGGGTGACCAACACCGTGTCGGCCATTACCGGCGCGTGGGTCAATGGCTCGCCCCTGGTGGTGATCGGTGGCCGAGCACCTGATGGGCGCTGGGGATACGGAGCGCTGCAAGAGTTAGACCACCCGCCGATCGTGGCATCCATCACCAAGTCGGCCGAGACCATCCACGATCCCGCGCAGATCTATGCCGGCGTTGACCGCGCCTTTGCCGTGGCGGCCACCGCGCATCGCGGACCAACTTTTGTCGATATTCCGATGGACGCGCTGTTCACCCCGGCCCAGCCGACAGTGGGGTCGATCACCACCGCGGAGCGACCCATCATTGGCGACGTCGAGCAGGCGATTGATCTTCTGCGTTCAGCCCAGCGGCCGGTGGTGGTGCTCGGTGGAGATGTGTGGGCCGACGATGCCCACACCGCCGCCGTCGAATGGGTCGAACGACTCCAACTTCCGGTGATCGCCAACGGCATGGCGCGCGGGATCTTGCCCCCCGATCATCCCCTACTGGTCACTCGCGCGCGACGTGCGGCATTCACCGGTGCCGACCTCGTCATCGTGGCCGGCACCCCGATTGATTTTCGTTTGGGCTTCGGGGTATTTGGCTCCCCCGATAACCCCACACCGGTGATCCACCTTGCAGATGCGCCGCCACGCCAGCCTTCTCGCGTGAGCCTGGCCGCGTCGATCACCGGCGATCTGTCCCGCGTGTTCGCTACCCTCGCAACCGGTATCGGCGAACCGGTCGGTGAGGGGACCTGGCGCAAGACCCTGCGTGCGAGCGCCCTGGCTGCCATCGAACAAGATGCCGCACTGCTGATGAGCGACGCAGACCCCATTCACCCGGCGCGCATCTACGGCGAACTGCTGCCGCGCCTGGCCGATGATGCCGTCGTCATCGGCGACGGTGGTGATTTCGTTTCCTTCGCCGGTCGTTTCTATCAACCCCAGCGACCCGGCCACTGGCTCGACCCGGGGCCGTACGGCTGCCTGGGCACCGGCCCCGGTTACGCGATGGCTGCGCGGTTGGTGCATCCGTCGAGCCAGGTCGTGCTACTCATGGGCGATGGTGCCGCTGGATTCTCACTCATGGACGTGGATTCTCTTGTGCGGCAGAATCTTCCGGTCGTGATGGTTGTCGCTAATAACGCCGGCTGGGGTCTGGAACGCCACCCGATGCGCTTTCTATACGGGTACGACGTGGTGGCCGATCTTGCGCCGACGCGCTACGACGAGATAGCGATGAGCCTCGGTGCCGGTGGCGAACTGGTGACCCAGCCTGATCAGATCGGTGCGGCCCTCGACCGGGCCTTCGCGGCCAATATTCCCTATCTGATCAACGTCATGACCGACCCCGAGGTGGCCTACCCGCGCAGTACGACCGGTGTGTGACCTAGCCGCACAGGCTACGAATCAGCGGCACCGGATCAACAGCTCCACCCGACCAACCACTCGGGCGCACCTCAAGATGCAGGTGCACGGCTCCCGGCGAGCCTGTGTCTCCCATGTAACCAATAACCTGACCGGCCTTGACGCTTTGGCCTTGGCCAACGGTAATGGAATCGAAGTGACCGTAGAACATCATGCCGCGTGATCCGGTGATATCAAGGACCATCGCGCCGTTGGACTGGTAGCCACTGCGGGTCACGGTGCCGCCGTCGATGGCATAGATGGGCGTGCCGCGCGAGCCCATGAGATCAAGGCCGGCATGTGAGCGACCGCCGCCACGAGCTGCGCCCATGCCATCGCCGTAGGAGAAGCTATCGGCCGGACAAAAACGCCCGGAGACATTCACACTGCCGCTGCCCCCGCCGGAACTGCTTGAACCACCGGAACTACTTGAACTGCCGGAGCTACTCGAACCACTTGAGCTCCCGGAGTTGCTCGAGCCACTCGAACTGCTGGAGCCACCCGAATTGCTGGTCGGTGCGCCGGGACCAAACTTAGTGCCGTAGGTGGCATGAGCTGTGGCAGCATCGGCAGATGTGTTGGCCCCCAGAGACTTCCAGGTCCATTCGGCGACTACGCCGGTGGCCGGAAGGCCAACGCTGGCCTGAAACTCCTTGACTCCCTTCGCCGTAACCGGGCCGAAAAAGCCCTCAGCCGGGGAGATGTCGAGGGCGCGTTGCACCACGGCCACTGCCTCACCTTGATCACCCTGCTCGAGAACGGGAGGTGCGCTCGCGGAGGCAGTTGTGGCCTTGCGCGTGGCGGTGACCGCGGGTGTGCCAGCGACATAGCCACCGGACTGAGCCGTGGCGCGCTCTGCCTTCGCGATGGTGTCTGCTCCCAGCGCCGACCAGGTCCAGGTGGCTACCTGGCCGGTCTTGGGTAGACCTGATCCGGCCTGCAATTTCTTCACGGCCTTTTTGGTTTGGGGACCGAAGTACTCCGAGGCAGGTCGAATGTTGAGAGCTCGCTGCAGTGTGGCCACGACCTTGCCGGAATCTCCCTCCGACAAGACGGGCAGCTCTGCCGCGGTCGCGCGCAGTTGCTGGGCAGCACTGTCGGAATCCGAGGCAGCCTTTTCCTTCCGTGCTTTCCTAGCCTTCTTGTCGGCCTGTGCGCCGGTGGCGTCGTTGTCTGCTTCTGGGGCCGGTGCCGGAGTCGTGAGATCTTGGGCGATGCGGATTGTGCTCGTCGCTGCCGGAGCCGTGGGTGACGTGGCAGGTGCCGCCTCGCTCACCGGTTCGGAGGGTGCTGCCATCGCCAACGGCAGTCCGACGACTGCAACCGCACCTGCCACCAACGAAGCACCAAGGACCCGCAATTTACGGCGACGTACGCGTCGCTGTTCGGCTGCGACTCGGCGCGCCAAACGAGCGTCGCGAGCCTCCTGTCGAGTCATGCGGGGCTGATGAAGCACCAGCACGGTCCCTTCGTCGTTGTGGCCTGGCACCAGCGTGGCTACCGGGTCGGGTCGATTGACCCTCGAAACGATTCCGGGAACGATAACAGAAAGGTCACGGAAATGTCACACTGATGTCCCATCAGGATCGGATGTGGGTGTCAGGCGCGCCATGAATCGATCACTCGTGACCAGAACTCGGGTGATGCTGGCGTGGGCGATGGGCACCTCGTCATCCATGGTTGCCTGCGCCTCGCACTGCAGCAGGCGCCCGTCTTGGCTCACGAGCCGGGCCGTGACCTCGACTAGCGCGCCGATCCCACACGCCCGATCGTGGGTCAGGGTCACCCGGGTGCCCACCGAGGTCAAGCCCAGGTCTGCGGCGCACTCGGGCAGCTGGCGGGCACAGTCGACCGTTGCTGCCTCCATCCACGCCAGCAGGCGCGGGGTGGCCAGCACGGGTAGCGAACCGCTGCCCAGGGTCAATGCGGTGTCGTCGGCCGAAACGCGAAACCGCAGCGTGGATTCAGGCGCCGCCATCGTGCAGGGCAGCACTGATAACGGCGATCAGGTCGCCTTCATGGATAACATCTCCGGGCGACACGGACAGGTCAATGACGCGCCCGTCGATATCGGAATTGACCGGTATCTCCATCTTCATGGATTCCAGCAGCACCACCGTGTCGCCAGCACGCACCTGCGCGCCCAGCGGTGTCACGATCGAATGCACCTGAGCGACCATCTCGGCTCGAATCTCGAGGCGGTCAGAATCTGCGGTCAGGAGTTCGGACGCTTACCGTGATTGGCGCCACTCTTCTTGCGATCGCGCTTCTTGCGTCCGCGCTTGCTCATAACTGTCTCCCTCAATGTCAGTGGTGACGTGCTGGGTCATCGTGGCACATGGTGGGCATCTGCCCGCATCTGCCCGTGTCTGCTGACGCGCGTGGTCAGGCGC
>JAFMCH010000050.1 GCA_017857875.1 Actinomycetota bacterium
TGTCAAACCCAAACTCATCGACCTCATACTCGCCGGTCAACCGGCGACGCAGAAAGTCGCCCGCCTGCTCGAGTGCTTGCAGGACCCCTTCTCGATCGAGGGACTCCTCATGTTCATCAGCGGCCTGGGCTTGCCTCTTAGTCGTCTGGGAACCCAGGGGTGCTGAGCCACGGCGCTGCGGATCGGAATCGAAGGCGAGGATGCGAGCATCAGGCATGGCTAGCCACCCGAAGCCCTGATGGAATCACGCGACCGGCCCCGCCGAGAGCTGCGGACAGACGCTGCTGGGCCTCGACCAAGACTTCCGGGGCAATCAAGGGGGTCACGTTGTGACCGCGCGCAAAGTCAGCAAAGGCATCTGCGGTGGTCCACGAAGCAGCAAACCCCAATTCCTGCTCCACACGCGAGGTGTCAATCGCGCGCCCGTAGGTCAGAAAACGAACCTGCTCAGTTGAGAAATCGGCCAATCCCGTTGAGCCCAGGCTGCGACCGGCAGCACCCAAGAGCGTGCGGGGCAATGCCACGCTGGGACGCCCTAATCGGCGCACTGCCTGAGAAAGCGATAAGACTCCGGGCCCCGCAATGTTGTAAACACCGGTCACCGGATCATCCGCTATCGCCACAATCCGGGTGATCTCAAGTTGATCATCTTCGTGCACAAACTGCAGTCGCGCGTCGTAGCCGAGAACTGTGGGAATCACCGGCAGTGAGAAATATGACGTCATGGGCGTATCGATGTCCGGCCCAATAATGTTCGCAAATCTCAGGATCGATACGGCCACGTCAGGGCAACGTCGCGCGAACCCACGGACATAGCCCTCCACTTCAACGGAATCCTTGGCCCATCCCGAGGTCGGCGGATGCTGAGGCGCAGTGTCTTCGGTAAACATGGCCGGATCGCGGGGCCCCGATCCATAGACCGACGCCGTGGACTTGACGATCAGCCGCCGCACCGACGTCGACTTCTGGCAGGCGGCGAGCAACTGCATCGTGCCGATCACGTTGATGTCTTTCATTGTTGCGCGTCCACCGGCCTGCATCGGAGTCGCGATGACTCCCATGTGCACAACCGTGTCAACGTCAGCCGCATTGATGATCTTGGCGATAACGGGGTTTCGGATATCGGCCCGAATGAACTCCGCGCCCCCTAGATCCTGGCGGGGCGGCACCACGTCGACGCCGATGACGCGATCGAAAGTCGTCTCACTACTGAGAACACGAGCCATCCGTCCGCCTAGATGGCGGGCGGCTCCGGTTACTAGCACCGTTCGACCCATGAACCCCAGGTTACCCGGGTAAGTCAGGTTGGTCTGAGTTACGGCTCAGATTGCCGTGAGGGGCCTACTTCTTGTTGCGACGCTGCACTCGGGTGCGCTTGAGCAACTTGCGGTGCTTCTTCTTGGCCATGCGCTTGCGGCGCTTCTTGACCACGGAGCCCATCGACGACCTCATTCACTGGCGAAAACGTTGAGCCCGACCGGTTGACCTAGGCTCCTGCTAAGGATCGGTTGACCCTACTTCAACGAGAGCACAATCCCTGCATCGGGATGCCCTCCCCCCAGCGACCGGGCCTAACCTGCCTCGAAAAACGATGACCGCAGGTACTCCTGCACGGCCTGTTGAGGTACCCGAAATGACCGGCCGACTCGTGCCGCAGGCAACTCACCTGAATGCACCAGGCGGTACACGGTCATCTTCGACACACGCAGTGCCGAGGCAACCTCCGCAACGGTCAAAAAGGTTACGTCCGCCATCGGGCCCGGCACTACTGCGCCGTCTCGGGGGCTGGTCTCACCGGGCCCGGTCATGCATCACTCTCCTTGACTGCGCACGCCGTGAGGCTGCTTTCGCAGGGTCTGTGCGGCGTGGCTATTGCCTATGACTGTGTGAGGGTAGCGGCTCAAACACCCGCGGGTATGGGCAATCCCCGAATCCGCCTGTTCAACGGGAGAACTAAAACCACAGATCGGGGTCTGCTACCAATCCGAAGGCCGGGAAAACGGCCTCGCGTGTGGCCAAAACCGCAGCATCCAGAGGGTCGCGCGGATCGAACCCGGAATCAAAGGGCTTGGCCCAGGGCTCACGACCATCGGTCATGTGACCGGGCCCGGGGCGCCCCAGTGTCTCCTTCACGAAAGCGCCAAAGGCTTCTGGCACAGCCGTTTGTGGATCAATCCGTCGGCCCGTCGCCTCGGCCACCAGGTGCGTCCACGCGCGCGGCACGACATCCACCCACTCATACCCTCCCCCGCCTACTGCAATCCAACGACCTGCACAGAACCGGTGCGCCCAACGGTGAATTGCCTCATAGCTCGCTCGTTGCCCATCAATCGACAGCGTTAGGTGCGCCAAGGGGTCATCAAAGTGGCTATCGCAGCCGTGCTGGCTCACGATCACCTCAGGTCGGAATTGCTCGAGAATCTCAGGCACCACCGCATGAAAGGCGCGCAGCCAGCCCTGGTCTCCGGTGCCGGCTGGCAGCGCAATGTTGACCGCGCTGCCAGGAGCCTGTGGTCCACCGGTTTCTGTGGGCAGGCCGGTTCCTGGGAAAAGCGATCGCGGGTCTTCGTGAATCGACACGGTGAGGACGCGAGGGTCATCATAGAAAATGTCCTGCACACCATCTCCGTGATGTACATCTACATCGATGTATGCGATGCGCTGCACTCCTTGCTCCAATAGCCATGCGATGGCAACGCCAATGTCGTTGTAGATACAAAACCCAGAGGCCGATCCGGGGAATGCATGGTGAAGTCCACCGGCGATATTGACCGCGTGCAGCGCGTTACCGCTGTGCACCTCACGGGCCGCAGTCAACGTCGCGCCGGCAACGAGCAACGATGCGTCGTGCATGCCGGCGAAGACCGGATCATCGGGCGTGCCTAGACCCCGGGCAAGGTCCACACAGGTTGCGTCGGCTGACGCCCTCTGCACCGCGGCGACGTATTCAGCCTCGTGGACGCGAAGGATGTCCGAAAGTGCAGCGGGTTGAACGGGGCTGATAACCGAGACGTCATCATGGGCGAGCAGCCCGAAATCAACGATCATGCGCATCGCAAGTTGTACGCGTATCGGAGCGAGCGGATGCCCAGGACCGAAGTCATATGACTTCAAGGCTTCGTCCCAAATGACGGATACAGGTTTACCCATGGATCATCATCCGCGCGGCGCGGACCCGAGTTCGCGACTGCGGTCTCGGGCGGCTTGGGTGGCCGTCTGCACGAGCGCGTCGAAGCCACCATCAGCCAGCGCAGTCAACGCGGCTTGGGTGGTCCCACCCGGGGACGTCACCCGTCTGCGCAATTCGCCCGGGTCCGTTCCCGACTCCAATGCCAAAGTCGCCGCACCGTAAACGGTCTGGGTGACCAGGGTGCGAGCGATGTCATTGGGAAGACCCATCATCACACCAGCGCGTTCCATCGCTTCCATGAAAGCGAACACATAGGCAGGTCCGCTTCCCGAGATCGCTGTTACCGCGTCCTGACTGCTTTCTGGCAGACAGGCCACCTCACCCACACTCGACAGCAACAGCATAATTCGATCTCGGTCGGCATCAGAGGTTCGCTCATCAACGGACAAGACCGTCATTCCGGCACCGACTAGCGCAGGTGTGTTCGGCATTGCCCGCATACAGATGACCTGTGACCCGAGCGCGGTCGACAAGGCTGCAATCGACACACCAGCAGCCAGTGATACCACAATCGTGCCCGGCCGAAGTGACGGCGCAATCCGTTGCAGCAGCTCAGGTACGTCGTTTGGTTTTACGACAATGAGCACGATGTCTGAACGACTCACTGCATCGGCTGCATCAACAACAGCGACCCCGTACTTGGCGCTAATTTCAGCAGCGCGAGCAGCAAACTTTTCAGAAATAACGAGATCTCGCTTTGTCAGATCAGTCGCGAGCAAACCGGCGATGAAGGTTTCACCCATTACGCCTGCACCCAAAACGGCGATCATGACTGCGCGTCTCCCTTCCTACGAACTGCATTATCCCCGGATTCGTCCGCAGCCAAAGGCACGCGCGGATCAATCAAAGCCTGAAGTGTGGGGCCAACCATGCGTACGACGTGCTCATCAGATGCGGACGCTAACGGTTCAAGCTTGAGCACATATCGAGTTGTGGCAACTCCTAACAAGTAAGAACTGATCAATGCTCCGCGCATCCGTGCATCAGGCACTCCAACCGCAGACACGACACGATCAACTACACCGGACTCAATGAATTCCTGAAATGTGCGAGTTGCCGAGTAGGCGTTGCCTCCTGCCTTCACCATGCCCAGGATGTCTTCACGAACCTCGGGGTCGGCGAGGGTTTCCAGCGTGAACCGCACGAGGCGGTCTCCTAACCCCTCGAGCCCGGGTGCCAGCAGCGTTGGCACCGCCGTTGACGGGTCCGTGGGCAACCGCATCGCTGCGGCGAATAGATCACCCTTGTTGTCGTAGTAACGGCGCGCCACTTCAGGCGCGATGCCTGCAGCGGCGGCAACTCCCTTGAGGGTGGTGCGGGCATATCCACGGGAGGCAAAGAGTCCTCGAGCGGCCGACACGAGCGCCGCACGGGCATCATCAGCGGCCATGCGCTTTACCCTAACCGCAGCACAGTCACTGGTTGGGATTGACTAGATGTTGGCGAGCGAACGCCAAGGCCTCGGCCAGGTCTGCCTCTCGGGCAGCCCGGTCGCCTGCCTTTCGAGTAGACACTTCAACAACGACCGTGCCGGCGAAGCCAGATGCCGTCAGATGCTGCAACACCTCGGCGCAAGGTTGCTGACCATGACCGGGAATCAGATGCTCATCGCGATTCGACCCATTCCCATCAGCGAGATGCAGGTGACTCAAACGTGAGGACAGGTCACGCACCATTTGCATCGCGTCGGTACCCGACACCGACGTATGCGAAAGATCTACGACGGTGTGCGCGTAGTCCTCGTCGCGAACATCCCACCCGGGGGCGTAGGCCGCGACTTCCCGGGACCGAGCACGCCACGGATACATATTTTCAACGGCAAAATGAACATCGGTCTCCGACTGCAAACGAGCCAGGCCCGACACGAAGTCCCGGGCGTAATCGCGCTGCCAGCGAAAAGGCGGATGCACGACCACCGTCTGCGCTCCAAGGGTTTCAGCAACCTCGCGTGCGCGAATGAGCTTGCCCCACGAGTCAGTGCCCCAGACCCGCTGCGTCACCAACAGGCACGGGGCGTGGAGGGCGAGGATCGGCACGCCGTAGTGCTCACTGAGGCGGCCGAGGGCGACGGGATCCTGGCTTGCCGAATCGGTCATGACCATGACTTCAATGCCGTCATAGCCCAACGATGCGGCCATTTCAAAAGCGGCCGCAGTGGACTCCGGGTAAACCGATGAGGTTGACAATGCCACCGGAATGGTCACGGTCGACGCCACCTATCAGTGACGACGGTGGCTATCCACACGAGGACAACACCAATGCCACCAAAGACAAGGGCGGCCAGCATCTGACTACCGACTGGAATGGTAAGAGCAAAAAAATGCGCGAAAAATGGAACTGCTAGAACGATGACAAACAGCAGCACCATCGACAGCACGATGCCCCAACGCAATGGATTGAGTGGTCGAGCCGATTGAGCCAAGACCGCTGCCGTCACACAGAACAACGTGATCGTTGCAGCAGATCGTGCACCTTCTACGCCTGAACCCAGACTCATCTCCCATCCGTAACTCGCCAGGGCGGTCGCCGAAGCCACAATCCCGGCAGGCACAGTGAACAGCAAAACACGCTTGAGGAATCCAGGACGGAACCGCTCAGTGTTGGGCATCAGAGCAAGAAAGAATCCTGGAATGCCGATCGTGAGCGCACTGATCAACGTGAAATGTCGCGGAAGAAAGGGAAATTCGAGTGTCTCGGTGGCGAAGATCGCTGCGACAACCGCACTCAGTCCGACCACCAGAGACGTCACAGATGCGTAAAAGGTTTTCGTTAAGAACACATCTGAGACACGCTCGATGTTGCCCAACACTCGACGGCCTTCAGCCACAACGCTCGGCATCACGGAAAACTTATTACCCACCAGCACAATCTGCGCCACGGCTCGAGTGGCTGCCGAACCAGACCCCATCGCAATGCCCAGATCCGCACTCTTGAGAGCCAACACATCATTGACTCCGTCTCCGGTCATCGCAACGGTTCGATCACGCAGATGCAGCGCGTCAACCATCGCCTGTTTCTGCGTGGGGGTGACGCGCCCGAACACCCCGTGCGTGTCGACTGGTTCGGCAAGTTCGGCCGGGTCCTCGCTGAGATCTCTCGCATCAACCGGGTTGTCGGCGCTGGGAATGCCGGCTTGAATCGCGATAGCGCTGACAGTGGCTGGGTTATCACCCGAGATCACCTTGACCGTTACCTGTTGGTCCAGGAAGTAGGCAACGGTGTCCGCCGCATCAGGGCGCAATTCCTGATTGATAACCACGAGGGCAAGAGGGCGCACCGGGCCGACACCGTCCACTGAATTCGGCTCATGTCCGGCTTCGCTTTGACCGAGTAGCAGCACCCGAGCACCTTGAGCCGCCCATCGGCCTGACTGAGCAAGCACTGGATCGTTACCATCGGAAATCAGGACCTCGGGAGCCCCCAGCACGAATGTGCCCCGATCAGCGAAACTTGCCGCCGACCACTTGCGGGCGCTAGAGAACGGCACGGTACCGGTGGTCCGCCAATTCTCCGGTGGTGGATAGGCCGCCGAAACGGCTGCCAGCGTGGGATTCGGCGCACTCTCCGCCGCGCCAACAGCGCCGAGTACGGCACCGATATTGTCATTCTCCCCCAACATGATTACCTGCTGCACCGTCATCCCCGGCTCAGTGAGCGTGCCGGTCTTGTCGACGCACATGGTGTCCACCCGCGCCAGCACCTCTACAGCGGGCAACTCCTGCACTAGAACATTGCGTTGCGCAAGTCGAATCACCGAAACAGCCATGGCAATGCTGGTCAGCAGCACCAGACCCTCGGGCACCATCGTCACGACGCCACCGATGGTGCCGCGAATAGCATCGTCAACCGACTGGTCGGCGATCAGCTGCGACCACAACAAGAGCGCCCCTACGGGAATAATCAAGTAGGACGCGAGCCTGATGAACGTGTTGATGGCGTCACGCAGTTCAGACCGAGTGAGCGAAAACACGCGGGCCTGGGTGGTGAGTCCAGCAGCGAAGGAGTCTTTGCCCACACGAGTTGCGAGATACCGGCCCGACCCAGCCACGACAAACGAGCCGGACATGGCGATGTCGTCGACGTCTTTATCGACCGGATCAGCCTCGCCCGTCAGCAGACTCTCATCGATTTCCAGACCATCACTGGATAACACTTCACCGTCAACCACCAACTGATCACCCGGCTGCAAAACCACCACGTCGTCCAACACCACGTCTCGCGGGCTGACCGCCATGTCGGTGCCGTTGCGCCGAACGGTGACCTTTGACTCACCAATGACAGAGAGCTTGGCCAGAGTTCGACTGGCGCGGTACTCCTGAGTGATGCCAATCAGCGTGTTCGCCACGATCACGAACCCAAACAGTGAGTCCTGGATCGGCGCCACAATCAACATGACGATCCAAAAGCCACCGATCAGGCCATTGAAATAGGTGAACGTGTTGGACCTGACAATGCTCGCGAAACTTCGAGAGTGCGCTGAGGGAGCGTCATTGAACTGGCCGCGTTCTACGCGTTCGGCAACCTGCGCGTCGGTGAGACCGGTCTCCAACGATGTGACTGTCATCGGGTGAGTCCGTCCAACCGACGCAAAATCACTCCCTCACGCAGAGCCCACGGCCCGATATCGAGGCTGTCGATGTCAAGGATGTCCATCGCAGCTTCAGCAACAACAGCGCCCGCCACCAACTGCGGCGCCCGCGAAGCTGATACGCCTGGCAAGGAGGAACGCTCCTCGGCGGTCATTGACGCAAGCTTGGGCACCCACACCCGCAAATCACTACGCCTGAGCACCCGGCGCACGTGCAAACCCTCGCTGGAACTGGCCGCTCCAGCAATGCGCGCCAACTGCCGCATCGTCTTGCTGGTTGCCACGCTCAGCCGAGGTTCGCCCACCCTGGTTACCCGACCGGCGACCTCAGCGATCGCCGTGCGCGCGTGCCGGCGTAGTTCACGCACGGAGTCCGGGGTCGGTGGATCCTCGTGCGCAAAACGCCGGGTTAGGCGACCGGCCCCCAGCGGGAGTGACATCGCAACATCGGGTTCTTCATCCGTGCCAACCGCAATCTCCAACGACCCACCGCCGATATCGACCATCAGGATGCGACCCGCCGACCAACCCCACCAGCGCCGCACGGCCAGGTAGGTGAGGCGTGCTTCATCCTCTCCGGCAAGCAGATCCAAGGTGACCCCGGTGCGGTCTCGCACTGCCTGCAACACGGCATCACCGTTAGGGGCATCGCGAATTGCGGACGTGGCGAACGAGATCATCTCTGTGACGCCTAAGTCTTCAGCCGCCGCCAACGAACGAAGAACGAAATCGACCAGGTCATCCACCGCAGCGTCAGCGATGCGGCCCTGGGCGTCTAGGTGCTCAGCCAAACGCAAGGACATCTTTGACTTCGACGCCGGAATCGGCGCGGCACCGTAGTGCGCATCCACGACCAATAAATGGACCGTGTTGGATCCCACATCGAGCACTCCCAGTCGCACGTCGCTGACGCTACCCGGTCCCGGGGCCCCTAGGCTTACGTGGTGGTCGAAGTTTCCCTAGATTTTCCCCGCGCGTGGGTCGAGTTTGATGACCCGGACACGCCCAATCAACGCTTTCGATGCGACCTGACCTGGCTGACCTCGCGATACTCGTGCATTTTTGGCCGCGGTTGCCAAGGCATCGACGCCACGGCACCGTTGGCAGGATGCTGCTCCCTCGGTGCGCATTTCTCCGACGCCGCAGACGAGAAACGCGTCAAGAAATGGGTCAAGAAACTAAACAAGGCCGACTGGGAGCACTACAAAACAGGCCACCGCGATGGCTTCGCTGAGACCGTAGGCAAGGGCCCCGACAAGGGTGAACGCAAGACACGGATCGTCGGTGGTGCCTGCATCTTTCATAACTCCCCCGACTTTCCCGGTGGCTTTGGCTGTGCGCTGCACCATCTAGCCGAACGCGAGGGTGTTTCCTTCGTGGAGACTAAGCCCGAGGTGTGCTGGCAGGTGCCCATGCGCCGCGCCTTCGAAACCGAGCAGTTACCCGACGGCACCGAACGTGACATCGTGATCATTACCGAATACGACCGTCGCGCCTGGGGAGCCGGTGGCCACGACCTGGATTGGTACTGCAGCGGCAACACCGAGGCACACACCGCGAGCGAACCGGTTTATCTCACCCACCGGGACGAACTCGTAGCCCTGATGGGCAAGGCCGGCTACGAGGTGTTGGCCGAACACTGCCATGAGCGCGTGCGGCTGCTTGATCAGGTGCGCGAGCCCCGGGCACGCCGCCTGCTGGCTATCCATCCCGCTGACCCGCAACCTGACGTCTGAGCAAGCCCGTACGCTGCCCACCGTGGCCAAACCCTCCGTTACCTACGCATGCTCTGCATGTGGTGCCACCAGCCTTCGCTGGGTCGGGCGCTGCCCCAAGTGCAAAGAATTCGCAACCATCGAGGAAACTGCTCGCCCGGGCACCACTCCTGGAGTCAAATCCGCTCGATCAGCACCCGTGCGCCCGGCCCAACCGATCGGGCAGGTGAAGTCGGGCCCCTCTCGACGAATCGTCACCGGGCTCGGTGAATTCGACCGTGCGCTGGGCGGCGGGCTCGTGGCCGGACAGGTCGTCTTGATTGCCGGTGAACCCGGCGTGGGTAAGTCCACATTGGTGCTCGCCGTCGCCCATGCCATGGCCACCGGCCAGTCAGCTCCGGCTCTATACATCAGTGGCGAGGAGTCAGCTGAGCAGATCGGCATCCGTGCCACGCGCATCGGTGCAATGAGTGACCAATTACTCGTTGCTGATGAAACCAACGTGGCCGTCGCCCTCGGTCACATTCAGGCTCATAAACCGTCCATTGTGGTGATCGACTCGGTGCAGACCATGGCCTCCAGTGACGTTGATGGTCGCCCGGGCGGCGTCGCTCAAGTGCTCGAGATCACCCAGGCCCTCACTCGCGCAGCTAAGGCACAGGGCATTCCGATGCTGCTGGTTGGTCAGTCCACCCGCGAAAACACAATTGCCGGACCCAGAGCCCTCGAGCACCTCGTCGATACCCTGCTGACCTTTGAAGGAGATCGCACTACTTCGTTACGGCTACTGCGAGCCACCAAGAACCGCTACGGACCTGCCGATGAGGTGGTGGCATACGAACAAACAGAGAGCGGTTTAGCGGAGGTCGTTGACCCTTCTGAACTCTTTCGAGGCCACCGCGATAACCCCGTGCCAGGAACCTGTGTCACGGTCACTGTCGAAGGGCGTCGCCCAATCAGCGCCGAAATTCAAGCTCTTGTCGCACCCTCAACCTACGGTCGCCGCACCGTTACGGGACTCGACACCACACGCGTGACAACACTCGCTGCCGTCACAGATCGATTGAGTGCCAACAAGATCGGAGCAAATGACCTCTTCGTAGCCACTGTCGGTGGCGCGCGAATCGCAGACCCAGCGGCTGATCTAGCGATCTGCCTTGCCATCTCCTCAGCTGCTCGAGATACCGCTATGCCTGCCAATGTGATTGCTATTGGCGAGGTCGCCTTGTCTGGTGATATTCGACGAGTGCCGCACTTGCAGTCACGCGTCAACGAAGCGCTGCGGCTGGGATTTCAACGCATCTTGGTGCCGAGCGGTTCGCGGGCGGTTTTGACCCAACATGCCAACGCCGTCACAGAACTCGGTCACCTCGAATCGGCGATCTCTTCGCTCGATCGGCTCATGGGTGAGCAGTAGAACGCAAGTCCTGGGAAATGGCCACTAGTCTCTGCGTATGCCTGAGCGGCACGACGCCCCCAACGCTCTCGACGTGCTGCTCGTCGAAGACGATGGTTTCACCCGGTCCACACTCGCCGCCGCCCTGCGAGGCCACGGCATACACGTGGTTGCTGCCGTTGGCACTGCACGCGAGGCCTTAAACATGAACCATCTTCCCGCAGTGGCAGTGATTGACCTAGATCTAGGTCGCGGGCCCAGCGGAGTTGACGTTGCGATCGCACTTCGCGAACGTGATCCGTCCATCGCTCTGGTTTTGCTCACCTCATACGAGGATCCGCGTCTAATCGACGCCGGACTTCCTGTCCTCCCCCGCGGCATTCGGTATCTACGCAAAAGGGACGTCAACAACGTTAACGAGGTCGTATCAGCAATACACGATGCCGCAAATAGCCCTTTAGGCGTGCAACGCCATGAATTCCTGTCCTTGACCGAACCTCAGTTGGAGATCCTGCGTGGTGTTGCCGAGGGACTGTCAACCGCAGAGATTGCTCGGCGTCGCGGTGTGACTGACAAAGCGGTTGAAGGCATCATCACTCGACTATGTGAACACTTCGACCTGCCCCGGGCCGCTTCTCACAATCAGCGAGTCCGGTTGACCGCTATCTACTACCAACTCACCGGGCAACCCCCACGGTGAGGTACGCACTCTTAGGCCCACGCACGCTGGCATGGCCAGCGATGCTGATGTTGGTGCCAATCGGTTTAGGTGCAGCCTTGGTCAGTGATGAACGCAGTTCATTCGAAGGGCGTGTGACGTGGTTGGGGCTGGGCTTGGCCGCCCAAGTCGTGCTCATCATCGTGGTACGCATTGGCGTTGCCCTTGGGGCGCAGCACCGGAGTCTGACAACCGCACTCGTGGTGGTTCTGGCTGCTGGAGCGCGCGCGACGGTGATTGCCCTGCTATCAGAACCACTCGGACTTTCCGATCCGCTCGCTCCCGATGCGCGAGTCATCGCTGCCACCGGCACATTCACGCTGTGGATGATCGTGATCGGTGCCGGCGCGCAGGCTTCGTTCAATTACCGACAGTCGCTGACCTTTTTGCTTCATCGCGTCAACATCGCTCGCGCCGAGGCATCTGCATTCACGAAGGTGTGGAACGACCGACTCGCACGTATGGGAAATTCTGCAAGTGAGCTCCTGCGCGTTGCCACCAAATTGCACGACGACATCCAAAAGCGGCTGCGTCCGGTGAGTCATCGGCTTTGGTTTGGTCTGTCAAATAGGCAAGCACAACATCGCTTCGTGACGGCGATGCTGCACGAACCGCTCCCGATTGCCGCAATTGCCGGCTCCAGTCTTGTGCTGTATGTCTGGATTATCGCTCAAGGATTCGGTGCCTGGTTTGCTCTGCTGTCAGGTGTGAGCATAAATATCTGCTTCACCAGCACACTGATCGCGGGGCGATTTCTCCACCAGCGCCGGCCAGGTTTGACGGTGCAATTGGCGACGATCTTCGCCGCGACGTTAGCGACCGGTGCGGCAGCATCTGTATTCTTTTCTCTCTCCGACCTGACCGGGATCATGGGTTTATCCATCGCCAACCTCATCATCATCGTCAGCCTGCAGGCTGCTGCAGTGTCACTGCGCAGCAGCAAAGCAACCCTGGTCGATCTAGGTGAACGCGTGGAACAACTTGAAAATGAGCGGGTCGAGGTTGCCAGCCATTTACACTCCACCGTGCAGTCGCGATGGACAGCGACGGCGCTCCAACTAGAGCATGCCGCAAGGACAGGCGACACAGCGTCAACGCAGCGGGCACTCCAAGCAGCACGCGACTTAACACAAGAAGGCGAGACCCCCTTGGTGGACGTCGACTCACTGAGCGCAATGGCGCAAAGATGGGAGGGCATCGCCGATGTATCGATAGTGCGTGACGATCCGCTGCCATCGAGTGTCGCGACGACGGTGCTCCGTTTGGTCGAGGAAGCCATCGCAAATTCGGTTCGTCATGGCCGAGCACGCCATATTTCAGTGAACGTAAAGGTGACCAATCTCGGCGTCGAGATACAGGTCACCGATGACGGGGTGGGCTTATCGAGCACGTCGACACCGGGGCTTGGCTCTCGCTGGCGCGATCACGTTGCCGTGTGGAACTTGACCACTGACGCTTCGGGAACGCGCTTGTCTGCTGTCATCGCCCTCACCTAACCGGTGGCAATGATGAGCCGGTTCGATCGGACGGTTCCGTCTTCGGACTTCAGGTAAACGTAAATCTTCTTGCCGGTCCGTCAGCCCCGGTCTATAACAGACCGGCGAGCAAGCCTGCTCCACTACGCGGTGGAGCAATGATGATGAGCGCGGGGGTCATTCGAGACGAATGGCGGTCGGCAGGCTCTCGATCGTGCCGTTGCGGCCAACCACGGTGTACTCGCCCGCCTCTACGAGCGGCTGATCAGACGGGCAACCCGCCGCACTTGTGCGGCCATCCCACATGAGTTGAGTCGTGAACTCATCTCCGCGCGTCAGCGAGATGATGTCCGATGCATCAGATGGGTTGCAGTCGTCACTTGACCACAGCACTTGACCTTGTAGTTCGATGCGCAACTCATTGGCACCCGGGCCAACGTTTCGTCGACACTCGACGGTGCCGATGTTGATGATGGTGAGGCTGAGAGTGGGTGTTGATCCGACCGGATAGATCGGCAACTCCGATGAAGCCTCGACCAAGATGTCTTGATCGAGGCACAGATCATCAGAGCGCGTTGGCGAGGGAGTAGGCGTCACGGTTGGCGTCGGAGCCGGTGGCGTCGTTTGCGTCGGGGTTGGTGCAGGAGTCGGGGTGGCGTCGCCGCCATCGTCAGCGGATCCGCGGAAGAACACGAACCACACCAGCAATATCACCAACACCAAGACAGCAATCACCGAGAGACGTCGTCGCCAATACACACCTGGCGGCAACGGTCCTACGGGTGTCAACATCGTGCTCACGAGGAGGCACGGTATCGCCTTATTGGCCAACGCGTGTCAGCATCAACGGGTGCCGACCTCGCACTCCCCCGCCCCCGAACACCCCCCTACCCAGGATTTATTGTCGTGGTTTGACATGTTTTGTCGCGATTTGCCCTGGAGATTCACCGATAATTCAACCGATATTCGGACACAAAGCTGGGCGATTTTGGTGTCCGAAATCATGCTTCAACAAACACCGGTGAACCGCGTCCTGCCGGTTTTTTTGACCTGGATGACCCGATGGCCGACTCCTGCAAGCCTGGCCGCGGCCGACACCGCACAGGTCATTCGGGCCTGGGGTCGGCTGGGCTACCCACGTCGCGCTATGCGCTTGCACGAAGCCGCGCGCATCATTGCGGCCGACCACGACGGCGTCGTGCCCAGCGATGAGTCCACTTTGCGCGCGCTACCTGGAGTGGGTGAATACACCGCGGGGGCGGTGCGGGCCTTCGCCTACCACCTGCCCGCACTCACCCTCGACACAAACGTGCGTCGCGTCTTGGCCCGCTACCTCAAGGCCACAGCTCTACCCCCATCGCATCTCACGCGGGCCGAACGTGATCAGGCTTGGGCGTTGATGCCGGTCAACAATGAAGCCCGCTGGATGGCCGCTCTCATGGAACTCGGTGCACTGGTGTGCACCGCGAAGAATCCTGCCTGTGACCGCTGCCCCTTGGTATCTAGCTGCGCTTGGGTTGCGGCCGGGCGTCCTGAGCCCAGTACCATCACGCGCCGTCAACCCACTTACGCAGGTTCTGATCGCCAAGCCCGCGGGGTGATCTTGGCGCTCCTGCGCGATGCAAGCGAACCCATTCACCCGATCGACATCGCGTGGCCAGATCAGCCTCAACGGGATCGCGCCCTGGCCAGCCTCATCACCGATGGGCTCGTGCAACCGCTAACGGATGGGCGTATTCAACTGCCGGTCTAGCAACCTCACTGCGGCCGCGGGCGACCAAGCACGTTTAGGCGCTCTCCGATTGTCGGCGCCAACGGATGCCCGCTTCAATGAAGTCGTCAATCTCGCCATCCAAGACTGCTGAGGTGTTACCTGTTTCGTATTCCGTGCGCAGATCTTTGACCATTTGATACGGGTGCAGAACATAGGAGCGCATCTGGGTTCCCCACGAACCGGCCGAGTCACCTTTGAGTGCGTTCATCTTTGCCTGCTCCTCGCGCCGACGCACCTCCAGCAACCGCGATTGCATCACCCGCATGGCGGCCGCTCGGTTTTGGATCTGTGACTTCTCGTTCTGGCAACTGACGGTTATACCTGTGGGTAGATGGGTCATGCGAACAGCCGAGTCGGTTGTGTTCACGCTTTGACCACCCGGCCCTGACGAGCGAAACACATCGATCCGCAGCTCGTTCTCGGGAATGTCAATGTGATCGGTCTGCTCGGTCACCGGCAAAACCTCTACTCCTGCAAAGGATGTTTGTCGACGACCTTGGTTGTCAAAGGGACTAATGCGCACCAGGCGATGGGTGCCCTGCTCAACCGAAAGCGTGCCATAGGCATAGGGGGCTTTGACCGCGAATGTGGCTGACTTGATGCCCGCCTCTTCAGCGTATGAGGTGTCATAGATCTCTACCGGCCAACCGTGCCGCTCGCAGTAGCGCACGTATAGCCGCAGCAGCATTTCGGCCCAGTCGGCTGCGTCCACACCGCCGGCCTCACTCCGAATCGTCACCAGTGCCTCGCGCATGTCGTACTCGCCCGAAAGTAGTGTGCGTACTTCAAGCTCGGCGAGCGCCTTGCGCAGCGACTCGATCTCCGTGGCTGCCTCAGCGCGACTGGCTGCATCATCTTCAGCCTCGGCTAGTTCGACCAAGACAGCCACATCGTCAAGGCGCCGACGTAATGACTCAACCCTCCTGATCTCACCTTGCATCAGCGACAACTGCGACGTGACCGCCTGAGCTTTGGCTTGATCGTCCCAAAGGTCGGGGGCACCGGCCTGCGCCTCTAGATCGATAACCGCCGCCCGCATTCGTGGCAGGTCAAGCACGGCCTCGACGCTAGCCAAGACCTGGCGAAACTCAGCGAGTGTCTCTTCGATCTGGGCACTGTCCACGAGCGCTAACACTACGTCGTGCGACCTGCGGCTAACCGCTGCCCAACCGGTAGGCCAATTGCGCCCCCGCCTCAGCCGTCAACAGCCGCGAGCCACCAGGGGTCAGCCAACCACTCAGCGGCGGCCGCATGGTGGTGCTCGCTCGCACAAGGACCGTTGATTCCTCCAGCCAGACTGTGTTGAGGCGCACCTGCGGGGTTGCCTTGAGCTGCTGGGTGACTCGGGACCGAA
>JAFMCH010000005.1 GCA_017857875.1 Actinomycetota bacterium
CAATCGACACGTTGAGATGTTCAAGTGTCTTCGCCTCGTGCGTCGCTCCCCAAATATTTGCGTCGGTCGAGTACGCCTTCTCAACACTGTCTCGGTATGGCAACCCCTGCGAGGTCATCCATTCCGACATCTCTTTGCGACCACCGAGTTCATCAACGAATTCCGCGTCGAGCCACGGCTTATAGATACGCAGCTGCGGATTGGCTAGCAGTCCGTAGCGGTAAAAACGTTCGATGTCATTTCCTTTGTAGGTTGACCCATCACCCCAAATACTGACCGAGTCTTCCAACATCGCACGCACCAATAACGTTCCCGTCACAGCGCGACCCAGCGGGGTGGTATTGAAGTACTGGCGCCCGCCCGAGCGAATGTGAAAAGCTCCGCAGGCCAAGGCTGCTAGCCCCTCTTCAACCAGTGGTGCTCGGCAATCCACCAAGCGAGAAGCCTCAGCCCCGTATTCCATGGCACGACCAGGAACAGATGCGATGTCGGGTTCGTCGTATTGGCCGATATCTGCCGTGTACGTGTAGGGAACCGCCCCCTTGCTGCGCATCCAGGCCACGGCTACCGACGTGTCGAGGCCACCAGAAAACGCGAGCCCGACACGTTCACCCACGGGAAGGGAAGACAGCACCTTTGACATGTTGGGAGCCTATCGACCGGACTTGGGAGGTCGATCGGCCCCGGTCGCGTCTGACTCGTCTTGATCCAAACGTCGGTATCGCTGTCCAACAAAGACCGCGATGATGCCGAGCGCTGCTGCAAAGAACAGCGCATAAGCCGAGGCGATCAGTTGAAGCGCGGCACCGACTCCGGCACCTATGGCGTAACCGATGGGTGTCGCGGCCGCCACCATGGATCCCAGACGTCGGCCTGAGAAAGCAAGATCCACAGTGTTGAGCAGAGCTCCATTGATCGCGACGGTTTGCACAGCCACGCCCAGAACCCGGGTCAACACAACGGCTTGAATCCCCTGACTAGCCGCCAGCACCGCGATGACGCCGTAACGAACTTCGAAATCGACCTGGAACAAGATCAGTACGGCGGCTACCGTAAGTAACGCCGCTCCCCCGATCAGCGCCGTCCGACGAACAACGTACTCGTCATGCCCACGACGTACCTGCACTTGCCGCAGCCAAATAACAATGATGATGGCGCCCACAAAACTCGCCAAACTCACCACACTGGGCATAACCGTTGACGAACTGTCATCCTCGGCAACGCCGAGGGAAATGATGACGAGGTTGCCGGTCTGGTTAGCGACGAAAACCTTGTAGCGAAGAAAGGCAACCACGTCAATGGCACCGCTGCTCATCGCAAGCAACATCACCATGCCAATTCCTGCTATGGCTTCATCACGCGGCCGCCGCGCAGTTTTATCAGTCGCCATAACGCGCAACGCTATCGTGGTGCCATGAAATCGGGGGAAACACTCAAGCATCGCACACTGGCAGCGTTCATCTTGGGCTGTACCGCAGCGATCAGCCTGACCGCATGTGCCACTACGACCGCAACTATCGATGACACACGCCCCGGTGCAACGACTTCCTCAAACGCGATACAGCCCGTCGGCCCAGTGCTCACTGGCCAGGTCGTGCGGGTCGTCGATGGCGACACTGTGCGTGTGTTGGTCGATGGCACGACCGAGGACGTGAGTGTTCGACTCATCGGCATCGACACACCCGAAACAGTCGCCCCTGGCAAACCGGTGGAATGTTTTGGTCCTGAGGCCAGCGCATTTGCCGAGAGCCTCCTGGCCGGGGCACGTGTTCAGATCGAACTTGATCCCTCGCAGGGTGAGACGGATCGTTTTGGTCGACTGCTCGGTTATGTCTGGATCGACAACGGCGGCGAGTTCGAACTGTTCAATCTCGCTGCCGTTCGCGGGGGCTACGCCATCGAGTACCAGTACGACGACCCTTACACCTGGCAAGCACAGTTCGAGGCAGCCCAAAGGCTGGCCCAAAGCGAGGCTGCCGGACAGTGGAGTGCGTGCTAGCGGACCTAGACCGGCTCGCCAGAACTGCCGTTGATGCGGGCCTCAGCCGCCGCGGCGCGCTGCAATGCTGCTTCGAGATCGGCCTGGGCCTCACCGAAACCAGCAAAGTCTCCGCGCGCCAGCGCCGCATTACCCCGATCAATCGCCGCCTGCGCATCTCGCAGCGCCAATGACAATTCCACGAATGGGTCACCGTCTGGATTGGGATCCGGTGTCGGTGTGGGATCGGGATCGGGATTCGGATCCGGATCCGGATCGGGCGTCGGTTCAGGAGTCGGTGTCGGATTGGTCGAAAACACCTCGGCCAATGCCTCATCCAACGTGTCTGCCAGCGCAACGTTGGCGCCATACCCGACAAGCACCTTGCGCAGCAACGGATAGCCGTCTTGGGCCGCGCGCAAGAAGACAGGTTCGACGTACAGCAGTCCGTCATTGAAAGGCAGCGAGAGCAGGTTACCCAGGTCGACTTCGGAGCCGCCGCGACGAAGCAGTGACAACTGCGAGGCGATATCAGGGTCCGCTTCAAAGTTGTTCTGCACCTGTGTCGGACCAGGAATCGTTGTGTTGCTCGGCAATTGGAGCACACGTATCTTGCCGTAATCAGGTCCGGGCGCTGAGTCTGCTGACATAAACGCCGCTAATGTCGGACGACGCTGGGGCGCAAAGGTGGTCGTCAACGAGAAGGCGGGATTAGCGGTTCCGGGCATCTGCAGCGTCAAGTAGTACGGCGGCTGATACTGCTGAATTGCCTGCGTGGGATCAAAAGGCACGATCCAAAAGTCAGTGCCGTTGTAGAAGGTGGCGGGATCAGTCACGTGATAACGCGTCATCATCGTGCGCTGCACCTTGAAGAGGTCCTGAGGGTAGCGCACGTGTTGCTCAACCTCGATGGGCATCTCCGAGCGATCCTTCACGACATCCGGGAACGCTTTACGCCAGGTCTGCAAGATCGGATCTTCCTCGTCCCATGCATACAAGGTCACCGTGCCCTCGTATGCATCAACAGTCGCCTTGACGGCATTGCGCATGTAGTTGAGATCATCCCGCGGGCCCAGCGCGGCGGTGCCCGACCGCACCGTAATCGAGTCGCTGGTTGCATCAGACAGGGACACCCGCGAGGAATTCGGATACTCGTTAGACGTCGTGAAGCCATCAACGAGCCACACGATTCGGCCATCGATCACCGCGGGGTACGGGTCTTGGTCAAGGGTCAGCCATGGCGCGATCTTTTGCACTCGAGTGAGCGGATCGCGATCCCACAAAACACGAGAATCCTCGTTGATCAGGTCGGTCAGCAAAATATTGGTGTCTTGGAACTTCGTCGCGAACACGATGCGCTGGAACAGTGAACCGATCGGCGATCCACCGTTTCCGGTGTAGGTGTTGTTCACCTGGCCGGTCGGGCTGGCGTCGTCGGGGTAGTCCAACTCCACCGGAGCCGTGCCTTCAGGAGCACCAACAATGGAGAAGTCCGGTGACAACTCGCCGAAGTAGATGCGAGGTTGTTCAACACCCAAAATGCCACGCGGTGGAATATCAAACTCAAAGAAGTCAGGGTTGCCGTTGCTTTCGGCGGTGTTGTCATAGGCAGCAACAAAACCGAACCCGTGGGTATACACCGCGTGCGAGTTTGCCCAGTTCTGCTGGTCTGCTGGAATCGAATTGACGTCAATCTCGCGCAGCGCTACGACGGCACCACGCATGCCGTTTTCGAGGTCATAGCGGTCGACGTCAAGTTTGTCCGTGAAAGAGTAGTACGAGCGGATCTGCTGCAACTGGTTGAACGTCGTTGACACGAGAGCTGGATCTAACAGCCGAATATTGTCCAACGTGCCCGCGTTGGCAGAGATCACCTCTGTCGTCGGTGGCGACACAGTTCCGGGGTAGTCCTGGACATCAGCATCGGCGATATCGAACGCATCGCGTGTCGCGGTAATGTTATTGGCGATGTAGGGCTGTTCGCGGACGAGTTCGCTCGGTCGCACCTGGAACTGCTGAACGATCGCGGGGTACACGCCACCGATAATCAGCGAGGTCAAAATCATCATGCCCAGACCAATGGCGGGCAGAACCCAGTTGCGGATGAACATATTCACTATGAACAACGCGGCCACCAGGATCGCCACGAAGGTCAAAATGGTCAGCGAGGGCAAAACCGCGTTGGCGTCGACGTATTTCAATCCGGTGAACCCTTGGACGAGCGGCTCACTCTTGACTGCCAGGCCAAACCTATCCAGCCAGTACGCGACGGCTTTAAGTAACAAGAACACGGCAACGAGCGCCGAGAGATGGACCTGGAATGCGACGCTCGCCCGATCACCTTTGGGCTGCAGGCGAAGGCCGCCATACAGATAGTGCACCGCGGCGCCAATGAGAATAGACAAGATGATGACGGCGAAGGCGAACCCGAGCACAAAGCGCAAGAACGGATACGTGAACACATAGAAGCCGACATCGAGCCCAAATTGCGGATCCGTGATGCCAAAGTCGGTCGCGTTGCGCCAGCCGAGGAATGTTTCCCATTCTGCCGATGCTGACAAACCAGCCAAGAGTCCAAGGACCAACGGGATCGCGATCAGGGCGATGACGCGAAAGGGATACAGCGCCATGCGATAGCGCTCTAGGCTTGCCTGTTCGGGAGTGAGAGTTGTAACGGTCGGTCGCAGTCGGTAGGCCAACCACATCGTGCCGGCGGTGACCAGAGCCATCGTGAGGCCGAAGGTGGCAAACAGAGCGAGTCGCGTCCACAGAGTCGTGCTGTACACACTGGTGGCCTCAACGGAGTCAAACCACAGCCAGTCGGTGTAGAAGCCGGTGAAGATCACGAAGCCCACGACTATGGCAACCAAAATGATGATCGTGGGCAGCAATACGCGCCCTCGTCGAGGTGCGCTAGGGGCATTGCCGACAGGCGTGGCGGTAGTCACTCTTTCAACCTACGTCACGATGGGTCACCGAGCAGCCGCGGCCCACTTGAAGGACGGTGAACTAGGACAATTCGGTGGCCGGACACGAAACCGTAGGCGTCCCGGCCTGCCATGCCTCAAGCGCAACGAGGGCGTCATCGACCGACTCCACCGGCACGACGGTGAGTCCATCGGGCACCGCACCAGCGCTTTCCTCGCAGTGCTGGATCGGCATCAAGAACAACTCGGCTCCCGCGTCACGGGCACCGGCGAGCTTTTGCCGGATGCCACCAATCGGCCCCACCTGTCCCGCGGGATCAATCGTGCCCGTTCCCGCCACGAAGTCGCCACCGGTCAGCGATTCAGGGGTCAAAATGTCAACGATGGCGAGAGTGAACATCAACCCGGCACTCGGGCCGCCCACATCTTGCAGGGTGAATTCGATGGGGAACTCAGCCGAGTAAAGAAGCCCCACACCAATGCCGACGTACGGCTGCTGCGCATCATCTGGACTGGCCACGCTCACCACGTCAACCGTGAGGGGTTCACCCTCACGCACGACCGCAAAGGCAAGCGTGGCGCCGATGGGTTGAGCGCGTACCAATTCCGAAACCTCACTTGGCTCCGTCACACTTTGCCCATTGATGGCCGTGATCTGCTCACCCGGGCTCAACTTGCCCTCGGCCGGTGAGCCTGCAACAACGGCGGTGATGACCGGGGTGGCGATAACCGGCCGGTCCAAGACACCCATGGCCGCGGCGATCGCGTAGGACTGGGATGTAGAAAACAGTGCCGCGTTTCGTTGGGTCACCTCTTCCCCGGTGATGTCATCGGGGTAGAGCAACTCCCGCGGCAGCACTGCCCGCGAGGTACTCGCCCACGCGGCCAGGGCCTGAAACACGGTGATCCGACTACGCGGTTCACCGGCTTCACGGACGGTAGTCATGTCCAGATGACCGTCAGTCGGGTACGTCTGGGTCTCGGTGATCTGCACGAGCGGTACGTCGTTGACCTCACCAATGGTGTTGAACGTGGGGCCCGGCGAAACGATCAAGAACGGCACCGGAAGCACGGCGGCGATCACGGCGAGTGCTACTGCTGCCCCCGAGGCGATGAGGGCATTTCGGCCGCGAATTGACAGTCGACGCGAAGTCGGGGCACTGGTCGGCTCCGCTGAGCCGGGCTCTGCCGCGGGTGTCGTCACGCGGGGCGTTTACTCGACGAGGCACCGCGGTCTTGACCGTCGCTGCCTGATCGACGCGTACGACTGCGCTGCGGGCGCTGCGTGGGAGTGCCGGGTGAACTGGGTGAACCTTGTGAACCGGGCATGGGTCGCTGCATCGCGGCCCGGAAACGCTCCTGGTCAGACATAGAGGAGTGCATATCGATCTGCCGCGCCGGGCGGCTTCGCCAGGCAGCCCAGCCAAGGGCGGCAAGAGTCGCCCCCAGCGGAATGAGCCACCACAACAGGGCCGACACGTGGATCTCCTTCACCGATGACATCAGATCGCCAAACATCGATGCGCGCGAGTCACGCCCGCCGCACCGCGCGCCAGGATACGCCTTGACATGACTGCTCGCCCATCGCGGCCTGTCGGTTTCATCCTGCTCGTTGGCTAGTCATTGGTGACATCACCGCACCAGGACTACCGTGGAGGCATGAGCAATCCCTTTGACATGAACGCCCTCGGTGCGATGCTGTCTCAACTCGGGGCCATGATGCAGTCGGGCGGAACCACCAGTGGACCGGTTAACTGGGACCTCGCCCAAAGCACCGCACGCGACGCGATCGCCCAGGCCGGAGACCCCGGTGTCGATGAGGTGGCCCGCGTCCAGACAGTCGCCGCCCTAAATCTCGCCGACACCTGGCTCGACTCGGCCACAACCTTCCCGCGGGCCAGTACCGACGGCCAGGCGTGGAGTCGATCGGCGTGGCTGGAACATACGACACCCGCGTGGAAAACCATCGTTGCACCGATCGCCGAGCACATTCAGTCGGTAACGAGCGCCTCGCCTATGACCCCCGGCGTTGGCGCCGATCTTTCCCAGTTTGAATTGCCGCCGGCGCTGCGCGATGCATTTCCCGAAGGACTTCCACCCGAGGCCGCAGGGATGCTGGCCCCACTGTTGAACATGGCCCAGCAAATGGGCGCGAGCATGTTTGGTATGCAACTCGGGCAGGGGCTTGCCGCGCTCGCTACGCAGGTTCTGGGCTCTGCCGACGTGGGTGTTCCACTCACATCTGACCACCGCCCCACGCTGGTTCCCGCCAACGTTGCTGCCTTCACCGAAGGGTTGGGTATCGATGCTGATGAGGTGCGTTTGTACCTCGCCCTCCGCGAATGCGCACACCAGCGGCTATTCGCCCATGTCCCCTGGCTTCGCTCGCGGCTTGAAGGTGCCGTCGATGCGTACGCACGTGGCATTCACGTTGACACCGATCGCCTGCAAGGCCTGATGCAAGACGTTGACCCGCAGTCACTGGGCGATCCCTCGGCCCTGGCCGCACTCCTGGGCGAGGATGCCTTCGTCCCCGAGGACACCCCCGAGCAGGCTGCTGCCCTGGCACGACTAGAAACGCTGCTGGCATTAATCGAAGGTTGGGTAGACGACGTCGTGGGCCAGGCTGCTGGCGATCGTCTCCCGGCTGCTGATCGACTCGCCGAGACCATGCGTCGGCGGCGCGCTGCAGGTGGTCCGGCTGAGCGCACATTCGCTTCGCTGGTCGGCTTGGAGCTGCGTCCGCGAGCACTGCGCGAGGCCGCTGCCCTGTGGACCCTGGTGCGCGCCGAGCGCGGCATGGAAGGCAGCGACGGCCTGTGGTCGCATCCTGACCTCCTGCCTGACCGCGATGATCTTGATGATCCCGGCGCGTTCCTCACCCGATCAGCAGAGCAACCTGAGGATTTCGCCTGAGGCCCACACATGTGGTCGATCTGCTCACCGCCTGGACGCCGCCCGATGAGCAGCAAGATCAACTACGCCAGGACTACCTCGCCTTCGTTATCGGGCACACAAGTGCCGGGGCGCGGGTCATGCGTGATGGTGATCCGCTGTATCGCGACTGCAATCCCGCCCACCTGACAGCCAGCGCCCTGATTGTGGATCCGATTGGTCAGCGAGTGCTCTTGACGCTGCACGGCGTCGTGGGGCGCTGGTTGCAAACGGGTGGTCACCTTGAACCTGCCGACCAATCACTGCCGCAGGCAGCTCTGCGTGAGGCCCGTGAAGAAAGCGGTCTGACTGATTTACGGATCCTGAACGAGCCACTCCGCCTTGACCGACATTCACTGCAGTGCAAAACATCTGAAGGTTATCGGCGAACGACCGAGCACTTAGATGTCCAGTTTTGCGTGCTCGCCGAGGTGGACACCAATCATGTGCGAAGCGATGAGTCACTTGATCTACAGTGGTGGCCTTGGTCGGCGTTGCCCGACGGCAACCAGGGCGCAGATCACTCGGTCGCGGCTCTCGTCGATCAGGCCCGCCAGCGCTTACTCTTGACCGACTGACAATCGCGCTCTAAAGTTTCGAATGCCCTCGGGATAACGGGTCTAGTTGCGCTAGGGGAAGGCGCGGGTGGATTGCGAGCCCCGAGGGCATTCTTATTGGGCCACAATACTTTTCATTCGCGATCATTCATTCACCCGTGAACCGCGGGGCACGGCGCTCACGCGCTGCGGCCAGCCCCTCGGCAACATCGCTAGTCGCCAAGGTCACCGATTGCACCACGCCTTCCCAGCGCAAGGCCGAGGCTAGGTCGGTGGGCGCCGACTCGGCTAGGGCCAACCGGGTCAATTCGGCGGCCACGGGCGCAGTTGCGGCAATCGTGTGGGCCGAGGTCAGTGCGGTGTCGAGTAATTGCGCATCGGCCACGACCTGCGACGCGACACCCATCGCGAGCATCTGCGGTGCGTCGATTCGGCGACCAGTAAGCAACAGATCACGAGCGGCACTGAGGCCGACCACCGATGGCAGCAAGTACGTGATGCCCATGCCCGGGTGCAGGCCTAGGGCAGTAAACGGTACGGAGAACGCCGCGCTGTCACCGGCAATACGGATATCGCAGGCCAATGCCAAGGCCGCACCCGCACCCACCGCGGCCCCGTTGATCGCCGCGATGGTCGGCACCCCGATCTCACGAATCGCCAACCACGTCGAATAAAACGGCATCATCCGGTGCCGCAGGGTCGCAACTGAAGCTCCAGGCTCGGCCCCAATCCAGCCCAGATCACCGCCGGCGCAGAAGGCCCGACCCTCACCGGTCACGACGACACAGCGCAGATCTGTGCGCTGCGCGAGGTGGTCCATGGCGCTGCGCCAGGCATCGGTCATGGGCACGGTCATGGCATTGCGACGTTGCGGATCGGCGAGGCTGACCACAGCCACCCCGCCGCCGTGGTCGTTCACCTGCACGATTCCCTCAGGCCCAAACGTTACTTTTTGTGACAAATCAGACATGACACGCCTCCTCTAGCACCCGCGGTACCTCATTCACTGCCAAGCCTGTCCTAGGGTGTCAGCGGGCCACCAACCGTGGCCCGCCGGGTGGTACACCCGGACCCCCGGCGTGCACGGGCACCTTGCCCGCGACACAAGTTCTTGAGGAGGACCTTATGGCCGAGTCATACACAGGCGAGGCGTACTGCGTGAAGTGCAAGGAAAAGCGTGAGTTCACCGGCCACGTGGAAGAGACCAATGGTCGTCGCTTCGCCAAGGGCATCTGCCCCGTGTGCGGCACCAAGGTCACCCGCATTCTGGGCAAGGCCTGATCCCGTAGATCGCTTCGTCCTCGACGGCGTCTCACCACATCACGTGGTGGACGCCGTCGAGCGTTTAGTGGCCCATCCCTCAATAGGCGGCTCCCCCGCGGAGGTGGAGATTCAGCGCGATCTGGCCCACCTATGGGAGCACGAGGGCCTCGATGTCACCACGTGGACAATTGACCCCGCCCAGTGTTTGCTCGACCCCGGCTTTCCTGGCATGGAGGTTGACCGGGAGACCGGCCTTGGCGTGATAGCACGTTGGGCCGGGACCGGCGGTGGCCCCACCATGCTGCTGCTGGGTCACACCGATGTCGTCCCACCCGGCGACCTCCATGCTTGGTCATCGCCACCCTTCCAGCCCCATCACGTTGACGGACGCATCACCGGACGCGGGACCGCCGACATGAAGGCAGGCCTTGTCGCCGCGTGGCTAGCCGTGCGTGCCCTCCGGCAGCAGGGTCGACGGCTGCGTGGCGATGTGATCCTGGCCGCTGTAAGCGGGGAAGAAGACGGGGGCATGGGCACCTACTCGCTGCTTGCTCAAGGCATCACCGCCGATGCCTGCATCATTCCCGAGCCCACCGATCTTGACATCGTGCCGGCCAACGGTGGGGCATTGACCTTTCGCCTGACCATCCGCGGTGCAGCCACGCACGCCTCCCGTCGCAGCGAGGGCATCAGCGCCATCGAGAAGTTCACCCTCGCCCTGCGTGCCCTCGATGAGCTTGAGGTCCAGCGCAATGCGGTTGTCGACCCACTCATGGAGCGCTGGTCGATTGCGTATCCACTGGCTATCGGCACGGTGCACGCGGGTGATTGGGCCTCAACAGTGCCTGATTTATGTATCGCCGAGGGACGCTTGGGAGTGGCCCTTGATGAATCCCCCGAGCAAGCCCGACTGGCATTAGAACAAGCCGTGCAGGGCTTGTGCGCGCACGACCCATGGCTTCGTGAACACCCCATCGACGTGCAGTGGTGGGGTGGGCAGTTCGCGCCGGGTCGCACCGATCCTGACCATCCGCTGGTTGACCTCGTGGGCCGGGCACATCAATCGCTGACCGGCGCCACTGCCCAGGTATACGGCGCACCCTACGGTTCAGACCTGCGCCTGCTGGTCGCCGCGGGTATTCCCACGGTGCAATACGGTCCCGGCGATAGTCGCATCGCTCACGCCCCCAACGAATGGGTCACCGTCGGCGACGTGGTGACCTGCGCCCACACACTGATGCTTGTCCTCGAAGAGTTCTGCGAGATCGATGCCGCTGTGGATAACACACAACAGGAGATCCCCTGAGGCTGCCACAGTGAGTAGGTGACCGCGCCGACCCGTCCGCTACATGTCCACCACACCCTCCCCGAGCGTCCATGGCTGCGACGCGACGTTCCCTTGATGTGGCGCAGCGACACTCTGCTCCAGATCGGACTCGATCCCCAACGTCTGGTCGTCATCGAGGTAGACCGAGCCCTCATCGCATGGGCGCGTGAACTCGGGGGTGACCGTACCTTGACCGCGGTGCTCACCGACGCAGAACAGCGAGGCCTAGACACCGCCGAGGTGAACCAGCTGTTACGGGCACTTACCGCAGCCGGGGCACTCGCTGATGCGGCCAGAGTGGCGGCCTGTGCACAACAACTCACGGCCGATGAGCGAATCACCGCTCTGCGCCACGAGGCTGCCGCCCGCCACACCTACCGCGATACACGGGCACAATTGAGTGTTGATGCCCGCGCAAATGCCCGAATATCAATCGCGGGCAGCGGTTTTCTGGCCGACACCGTCGCCAATGCTTTGCGCGGCAGCGGCATCAAAGCGGTGGTGGCCGAGGCTGCTCCCTCGTCAGCGGCTCGTCAGGGCCGAGCACGCGCTGAGCAATCTGATCTGCACATCGTCGCCGACTGCTGGCAGCCTGACATCTTCGATGACCTCACCTGCGGGGGCCTGGACCTAGCCCATCTCGCGGTTGGGGCGTGGGGCCGCCGCGGTGTGGTAGGCCCACTGGTCATTCCTGGCCACACCTCGTGCCTACGGTGCGTAACCCTGCACCAGCGTGACCACGACCCGTTGTGGCCGAGGCTGGCGATGCAGGCCGCACACGCCACCCCCGACATTGACGCACGTGACAGCCCGCTGGTGATGGCCTGTGCAGCACACACCGCAGCCCTTGCCTGTGCCTATCTTGAGGCTCGAGCGTGGGGTACGACGGGAACGGAGTGGGCAGGGACCTCACAGGTCATCACCATGCCCGGTGCTCGGGTGAGTTTTCGACAACATTCAGTACATCCGCTGTGCGGCTGCACCTGGAATTCGACTTCAGTCTGAGGGCTGCGCCACTAGGCGCAGTCAGTGCAGGCTTCGATTCCGGGTAGGGCAACGATCACGCACTCTGGACAGGTGAATCGTGGGTGTCCCTGAGTGCGGTCGAATGACCACAGAGCCAGCGGCATTTGCGTGCCTGACACACCACAATCAGCGCAGGCAATGGCAGCCGACGTCGCGGAGTCCGCAGTGCCAGGCTGGGCTGCATGTGTGGTGTTTCTCACACGTTCCATGATGGCCATGTCTCGAGAATATCGCAAGAGTGTCACAAAACACACCCCTGTCTTTCATAATTTTTCCTCAGAAATCAGCGTGGATGCTGCATCTGAGTCGCTGTCGGCGACCAAAGCGAGGAGTTGATCGGTGTAGCGAAGCAATTTATCGGGGCCGATGCCACTGATGGCCCCCAACTCAGCCGCAGATGCGGGCTTGACCTCGGCCAGGGCCTCCACCGTGGCGTCGGTGAGCACTACGTAGGCCGGCACCGCGCGCTCACGAGCTTGGGCGAGTCGCCACTGCTTCAGTCGTTCGACGAGTGCCTCATCGGCTGAGGTCGGGCATTGGCGGCACCTGCCACGCGCCCGTTCGGCGGGAGTGACCAGCGAAGTCGCACAGGTACGACATGCCGCCGGTGCGCGGCGTCGGGATCGATCGGTGGTCTGCGGGCGCCGACCGGCCAAGCCCGTTTGGCCCGCGGTGTGGTCGGGTAGCGCAAGGGCGAGAAAGCGGCTGGGGGCGCGCACCCGCGCACCCGGCTGGCGGGCCTGGGCCCAGGTGAGCACGAGATCGTCCCGGGCCCGTGTGATGGCCACATAGAAAAGCCGCTGCTCCTCAGCCAGGTCTTCATCGGTGAGCGCCGGGGCATCACTAGACCACGAGGAAAACGGCAGTGTCCCCTCCGATAGCCCCGCCACCACCACAATCGACCACTGCAGCCCCTTGGCAGCGTGAATCGTCGCGAGGGTCACCGCATCTGCCTGGGGAGCATGTTGAACGCTGGCCCGCACATCGAGTTCGCCCACCAGTGCGGTGAGGTCGGAGATTTGGTCGGTATCTGCGGCTAAGGCGTGGAGGGAGGCTAGCGACTCCCACCGTTGGCGTACCGCACCTACGCCATTGGGTGGTTCCGGCGTGAAACCCATTACCGCGAGGACCGCCGCCACCTGTTCGGACAACGTGCCCGACATATGTTCACCAGACCGAGCCGCACCGCGCAGTCGAGTGATCGCCTCACGCACCTCAGATCGATCAAAAAAGCGTTCGCCGCCGCGCACCAAGACGGGCAATCCGGCATCGGCGAATGATTGCTCCAGGGCGGGTAATTGCGCCTTGGTGCGCACCAAAACGGCAATGTCTCGCGGAGCAGTACCTCGACCGATGAGGTCGCGGGCGAGGGCGGCTATGCCCTGCGCCTCGGCCACCTCATCGGCGAAATCGAGAACGCGCGGTGAACAGGCATCGGTCTTTTCGCGAGTGGCCACCAGGCTGCGGACGTCGACGGCCGAACCAGCCAGAACTCGATTAGCGATATCGACGATGGGCGGTTGACTGCGATAGTTGCGCACCAGATCACGTGCCGTTGCGGTCGGATACACAGTGGGGAACGTCTTGAGAAACTCATCACTTGCCCCGGCGAAGGTGTAGATCGTCTGTGCGACATCGCCCACCACGCACACATCATCATGACCGCCTAGCCACAGTTGCAGGAGTCGAAACTGGATCGGGCTTACGTCTTGAAACTCATCGACGGTGAGGGACCGATACGTGTCTTGAACCTCAGCTGCGATGTTCTTATCACCGTCGAGAATCTCGGCGCATAACAGCAACACATCGTCGAAATCAATGGACCCAGAAGCAACCTTTGTGTCTTCGTAGGCGCGATAGACGGTCGCGATCTCAGCGGGTGCAAGCCCTACCTCGCGCCCGTGCTGGGCAACGAGGTCGAGGTAATTCTCCGGGGATGTGTTGTGCTGCTTGGCCCAATTGATCTCACCGAGGATTTCGCGAATAACTGCTGGATTGCTGCGCACCCCTACCGACCTGGTGGCTTCAACCAATAAACCCGAGGGCGAAGAAATCAATCGGAATGGCTCACCCCCGAAAAACCGGGGCCAGAAGTAGCGCATCTGTCGAAGTGCCGCGGCATGAAAGGTTCGCGCCTGTACCCCGGCAACGCCGAGGTTTCGCAACCGCTCGCGCATTTCACCGGCCGCTCGGTTGGTGAAGGTGACCGCCAAAACATGGCGAGGATCGACCGTGCCCTCCCGCACGCGGTAGGCGATGCGATGGGTGATCGCAGTGGTCTTGCCGGTACCGGCCCCGGCGCTGACGACCAACGGACCCGGTGGCGCCAATGCCACATTCCGCTGCTGTTCGTCGAGCGGGTCGAGGATGGCATCGCTCACGACCGCATCGTGCCACGACGTCCAGACACCACCAGGTCAGGTGGCCAATCCGGTGGATAGCGAGCACAATGATGGTGTGAGTATCGCCGACCTAATGCCGACCGCAACTGAGCCCATCACCATGTTCACCACGTCGTGGTGTGGATTCTGTGTGCGCCTCAAGGCTCAATTGGGCCGCGAGGGAATCGCGGTCCGAGAGGTCGATATCGAGGCCGACGAACAAGCAGCCCACTTCGTGGAAAACCACAACGACGGTAATCAGACGGTGCCCACACTGCTGTTTGCCGATGGATCCACGCTCACCAATCCGTCCCTGGGTTCGGTGCGCGCCCACCTCGCCGAACTGGCCTAGCGGCGCATCTCCCACTCACCTGGGATCGAAGATCCAAACCAGTGCTCGATGAGTTTGCGTGCAATCGACACTGCCGGGGGTACCGCGACCGATCCATCAGCGCAAGCTTCCATCAGCTCGTCGCGGGTGAACCATCGAGCCTCGACGATCTCCTCCCCATCGACGCAAATATCCGTAGACGTCGCCCGGGCGTGATAGCCAAGCATCAGCGACCACGGAAACGGCCATGGCTGGCTGCCCAGATAGTGCACCTCGCCCACCGTGACGCCTGACTCCTCGGCTACCTCTCGGCGCACCGCTGCCTCGGCGGATTCACCTGCTTCCACGAATCCCGCCAGGGTAGAAAACCATTCCGGCTGCCAATCCACTCGCCGGCCCAGCAGCGCCCGATCATCACCGTCCACCACCAGCATGATCACCGCGGGGTCCGTTCGGGGGTAGGACTCTGCGGCACAGGCCAGACACTGACGCTGCCAGCCGGCCTGGCGAATAGCGGTGGGGGCTCCGCAGCGTGCACAGTGCGGATGCTGGGCATGCCAATTATCCAGGGCGACAGCAGAGACCAGTAGGCCGGAATCGGTTGCGGTCATGCGTGTTCCCGCCGCCCGTAAGTCGCTCCACTGACTGTCAGACGCTCCCCCATCAGCCTGATCGGTGACTCGAGCGGCAAAATGAGCCGTCTGCCCCACTACGCCGAGCAGCATTACCTGCATGGGACAGTCTGGCTGCATAGCGTCGGCCCATTCGCTGCCCAGGTCGATGGGTGATCGCCAATCGGCAAGCAAGCCAGAGCGAACGGCTGAGCCTGACCCGGTCGCTGCGGTAACGGGAAACCGGCCTTTCACGACCGGAATGACACGCGTGGCCGTACTGCGCCAGGCTTCGGTCAGCCACCGCAAATCTCCACGACGCAGTTCACTGCGGTCGGCCGTGGCTCGAGCCAGGGTGAGATCGCTCAAGAGTCCGCGATTGAACGCGATTGCTTCACGTGACTCCTGCACGTCGCCACCCTAGACCGCACCACACCGTGGGACCATTACGCCTGTGGGCGTCTTCATTCGGCAGTTGACGGGGATTCGCGCCGTGGCTGCCGTATGGGTGCTGCTCTATCACCTGCAGGGCCCGCTCGACACGATCGGCGCCATGTCGATTCCGGTGCTGTCCGATGTCATTCGAGTCGGTCGGCTCGGTGTTGACCTGTTCTTCGCGCTGTCGGGGTTCATCTTGACCCACACCTATTTACGCAAGATCGGCCCACAGGCTCACGCGCGCGCAACCGTGGAGTTTTGGTGGCTGCGCCTGGCGCGTATCTACCCCGTGCACTTCGTGATGCTCAACATCGCCGGGATCGCCGTCGTCGCCCAGGCGCTCATTACCGGGGAAGACAAGGAGCGGTCCTGGCTCAATCCGATCGACTACATCCGCAATCTGCTCCTGATTCAAGAGTGGGGTCCCGAGCCCGAACGTGGCTGGAACGTGGTCGCTTGGTCGTTATCGATGGAGTGGTTGGCCTATTTGCTTTTCCCCGCCCTGGTACTCGTGTTGTTCATCATGCATCGGCGCATCAGTACACCGGTACTACTGCTGGCGTGGGTAGTTGTGATCGTGCCACTGCTCGTACGCGGCTCAGTCGGTGATGACCCGTACTACGGAGGTGCATGGGGTTCGACAATTCGGGTGCTGACCGCATTCACTGCCGGTGCTATCACCTATTTGATCGTCGTGCGATTCATCGACGAAGACGGCCAGATTCGCCCCCGCGTCGAGCGACTGGCCACCTCAGTGTCCGTAGCTATGCCCCTGCTTGTGGTGGCTGGCGCATTGTTCCTAGGTCGCTGGGCCGGTGCGCAGCCAGATATCTTGCTCACCGATCCCGACGCTGAGCCGCTTCCGCCGTATTTCCACCTGTGGTTGGTGCCACCGCTCATCGTGTGGATCGGCGCACTCGCCCTGTCGAAGCGAGGCCAGGCTAGATGGCTCTCCCGTGACACCATCGTGCTCGGCGGCCTCATCTCATACTCGCTCTACATGACTCATCTGGTGTGGTTGAGCACGTGGCGGGCCGGCATGAACGCAATCGGTCTTGAATCAGGGCCGCTCTACGCACTCAGCCTCCTGGCAGCGATCGCCATGGCTTTTGTCATTGCGTGGCTGATGTGGAAGATTGTCGAAGAACCGGCTCGTCGTTGGCTGCGCAAGGCAGTGGGGGTGCGTCCGGTAGCCCCCGAAGAAGCCGCCGCCGATCGAAGGAACCCATGACGCGCACCCGCCGAGCACTCACCATCACTTTCGCCGCGGCCTTGCTTGCCGTTACCGGATGTGCGGCGAGCACGGACACCTCAGGCGCCGCCGGCCTTGACTTCGTTCCCGCCGACGTACTCGAGGGCACCTGGGAGGGTCAATTGTCGGTTATCCGATCCAACGGCCCCGATGTCATTACACATCCGGTGCTGCAACTGGAGTTCACGACTGTTGATGAAGGACTGTTCCAGTACGACCGCCTTGTAGAAATCGCCGACGGCACCACATATACGTGGACCGATGGTCTCGGCAGCATCAGCCCCGAAGGGCGCATTCAAACCACTGAACCTGGCGAGGCCTGGCTCATGACCGGATACCTCGCCGATGACAACACTTTGATCGTGCAGATGAGTGAGTTTGGCGAAACCGGGCAGGAAGTCACCGTCGACTCCTCGACATTCGCCGGCATCGCCACGCTTACGAAGCAATGAGACGTGACATCTGATCACCAGTGATTCGCCTGTGAAACGTGTGAAGTCATTAGCTAGCAGGTGTCAATAATTTTTCCCAAAAGACTTGCGTTGCCTGACACCGCAGGTATAAAACTAAATTACTGAGTCGCAAGACGCAGGTCAGATCGGGAAACGACAACTGCTCCGGGGCAGATCCGGTACACATCACATGCTGGTGGTGTGAGAGTCGGGACGCGGTCTGAGGACAAAGATCGAGCCGGTCTCGCGGAAACGCGAGGCGCGCCCCATTGAACAGCAACGTAGGTGTGGGCCCTAGGTAACTAGGCGGAACGATTGTCGTCCGAAGGAAAGACCCCTCGAACTCATACTTCGAGGGGTCTTTTCCATTTATACGACATGACTGGCGCTGCAGCCGGCCGACACACCGAAGGTTGCTCCGCTGAGGCTCGCCTCACAGGTACACGAACTCCGCGTCCACCTGTCCCACCTCAACGCCGGTCAGTGATGCCCAAGCCAGGCGGTAAATCTCTAGCTGAGCCGGATCGGCCGAACCGACATGGCCGGTCTTCCAATCCACCACCACATCGCGATCACCACGACGAAACACCGCGTCAATGCGTCCCTTGACCTGTCTTCCCTGCCACATCAAGACGAAAGGTTGCTCCACGGCAATCGGTGCGCTGTGGGCAAACTCTGTGTCAGCCAATGCCTGTTGAATCGCCGCAAGATCCCATGCCTCATCGATGCCTTCATCAGCAGCGCCGGGCAGGTCATCGACATCGAACAATCGCGTGGATCGATAGTGCTGCTCGATCATGGCGTGTATGCGTGAGCCGCGGTGTGCTGCTGCACTAGGTGCCGAAGGCATCGGACGATCCAACTGCGCCAGGGTGTCCTGGGGGTTTCGAGTAAACCGGTTCAGTTCCGTCACCGACACCTGCGCTGGCAGAGCGCTCAACGTCGACCGCCCGCCGTCGGTCAACTGCGCCAGCAGCCGCTGGGCCTCATCGGTGAGCGCAGCTGCCCTCGTCTGGGCCAACTGTTCGCGCACAGCGTCAGCGGCGACTTGATGCGCGCGATGTTGGGGCGATGACATGAGCCAAGGCGCGCCCGCGCGCGCAGCTTGCTGGATTGGATTAACGGCACCATCCGCCGGGGGTTGTGCCCAAGCAACGATCTCGTGTCCAGCCCCGATGCACCAATCGCGCACCTCCATTAAGTACGGACCTGGTCCTCGATACTCCTTGGCGGTTGCCGACCAACCCGATCCAGTCAATGTCACCGAGCGTTGAGCCCTCGTAACTCCTACATAGAGCAAGCGCCGCTCTTCAATCTCATCGTGTGCGTGACTGGCCGCGATGAAATCGTCGTGGTCCTTCTTTCGAGGCTCTTGCCTTGGCTCGAGACACAGTCGAGGAAAATCGCGCAGTTCCAACGGTGCATCCGGCCGTAGCCCCCATGGCACTACCTCTGCGGTAGTCGGCCACGTCTGTCTATGTTTCCCGCTGGGAAACTCAGCCGCACGCAGACCGGCTATGAACACATGCGGCGCCTCAAGGCCTTTGGCCCCGTGCACGGTCATCAGGCGCACAACATCGTCGCCGGAGTCACTATCGAGATCGGGTCCACCTTCACGCCGATAGGCAGTTTCGGTGTATGCCAGAAATGCCGGCACACTGACGCGCCCATCGAGATCACTGAACCCACCCGCGAGTTCCATCAGCGTGTATACGGAACGCGTATTTTCTGCAACGACACTCAATGATCCGATCAGGGCTTCGGTCCCTAGTCCGGTTCGAGTCAACACACGCTGCAACAGGTCACGCGGAGCCTCTGCGTGATGGTTGCGCAGGTACTTGATCTCGCGCGCTAGTGCGCCGAGACGCTCCCGCGCTTGGGCACTGAGCGACTGCGCAACAGGATCGTCCAAACCATCGGCTACCTGAATGCACGCATCGGACAGACTGAGGCGCTCGTGGGCATCTTGCCCGTACACGCTCGCGGCTAAGCGCTCGGATAGATCAGGCGTGTGCTGAACTGCGGCACGTGGCTGTGTGGCCAAGTGTCGAGCGATGCCACCGAGCGCAGCCATATCGCGCAGGCCGATGCGCCAGCGCGGTCCGGTAGCGATACGGGTGAATGCGGCATTCGCGGTCGGATCGACCACTACGTGCAGATAAGCGAGAACCTGTTGCACCAGTGGATGTCCTATCAGGGTTCGCGCACCGACGATTTGCGTGGGTACACCCCCAGCAGTGAGCATCTGATCAATGCAGGCGAGGTGATCGGCTGTTCGGGCCAGCACCAATACGTCGCGCCACGGGCCAGAATATGATGCGATCTCCTGAGCTACCCAGGCGTCTTCATCATCTTGGGTGTTCCAGAACCCGGCTCGCACGAATCCTGGGCCCACATCTTCAGCCGCACAGGTGAGTGGACCCACCCCCCGATGAATCGACCGCAACGGCTCGGCCAGTGAATTGGCCAGGTCAAGAATTGCTGCTGCGCTGCGGCGATTATCGGTCAGTGGGTATGTGTCGGCCGGTCGTTTTTCCTGAGCTTCGGATACTTGTGGAAAATGCTCGGCAAAACGATCGATGTTGTCCACGCTCGCACCCCGCCATCCGTAGATAGCCTGGCAAGGATCACCTACGGCGGTAACGGGATGGCCGTGCGCGAATAGTTCTTGGAGAAGCAGCCGCTGGGCAATAGAGGTGTCTTGGTACTCATCAAGAAGCACGAGACCATAGGTAGACCGCAGGGTTTGGGCTACGACCGGGAATTGTCGAACAAGCGACAAACTGAGTCGCAGTTGGTCGGCGAAGTCGACGACGTTGCGGTGAAATTTCGCCTGCCGAAACTCATCTACAACATCGGCCAGGATGATGCGCTGCCCGGTGCGCTCGATCATCTGCTGACCGATTGACTGCAGCCGCTTGATGTCATTCAGGGCCTGAAGTTGTCCGAGAAGTGCAGAAGCATCCGACCGAAGGAGCTCGGTACTCACATCGAGTTCGGCCAGGGCACCGTCTAGGTCGATGACTCGATCGACCATCGTGTCGGGGCCGACGGCGAATGACCCCAGATCAGCCGTTGTGGTCGCCACCACGCGCGAGGCAAGTTGGTAGCGATCGATATCTGACAGGACGACAGACTTAGATTCGATACCGAGTCGCACTCCATATTCGGCGATGATGCGGCTGGCAAAGGCGTGATAGGTCGACACAGACACCGCGTCAACGAAGCCCGGGTCTGGACCTGCACCGGCCGCGTCCAACACCCCTTCTTTGTTGGCCGTGGATAGGTATCCACGGATGCGTTCGGCCAATTCGGCCGCGGCCTTATTGGTGAACGTCAATCCTAAAATCTCATCGGCACGCAACTGACCGGTCATCACCGCCCAGACAACACGCGCCGACATCACCGCGGTCTTGCCCGATCCGGCACCGGCAACGATGCTCGCCGGTCGCAACGGAGCGCTCAGCGCAGCCCACTGTGGCTCACTAGGTGTGAAACCCAGCGCGAGCGACATGTGCTCACGGGCGTTCAATGACGCGGGGGCAACTGGCGACCGCGAGCGCGACGGTTCGGTCATGTCAACACTTGTCCCTTCGACTGAGCGGGGCACATGCGGGCGAAGTCACAGGACGAACAGTGGCCGCCTGGCCGCGCGGTGAAGTTCTCATTGCGAATCACCCGAACAGCATCACTCAGTGACTCGAGCAGAAAGCCAGGGTCGCTGTGCTGGGTCAGCGGTGGCTGACTGACCTGCTTGGGCGATGGGTCATTTTTCCCGGAGTCGACGCTGAGATGGACAAGCGATGCACCCGCCGAAGACGAGGCCTCGCTATCGGCGCCTAGTTCTTCGGTCAGGGCCCCGGTCAAGACAGCGGCCTGATAAAGCCCCAGTTGTAGATGTTCGTGCACGGCCTGTCCGGTAAGAGCCTTGGCGGAGGTCTTGAAATCAACGATGTGCCAGGCACCATCTGGTGAAATCTCCAGGCGGTCGATTCGCCCATTGACCGCCAACTGGTCAGATTGATACTCCGTCGAAGCGCGATCTTCGCCCGACTGCCCCACCACACCGGTTGAGACCATCGCAGCGAGAACGTCCAGGTCGATCGTTGCGCGGATGGCTACCTCGCTATGACTGAGCGTGTCGGCGTTTTCACGGTGGTAGTAGCCCAAACGCTCCAGGGCTTCACGAACGCTACGACGCTTTGCGATGGAGTACCACGGCACACTGATGCCAAGGTGGGGCCATACATCATCAAGCCAGGCATCCATGGCGGCCATGTCCGGGGCGACTTCGCCTCGGGCCAGCGCCTCAGCCAGTACGTGCACCAGCTGGCCGATCGGTGCCGCGGTGGTCACCGGCTCGCTAGCACGAGCGTGGCGATCGAGAAACCAGCGCAACGGACAGGTAGTCAGGCTTTCAAGACCCGAGGCGCTCATCCGAACGGGGGCATCGGGTGCATTGATCGGCGCGAGTCCCTGGCTCACCGGGAGCACGTGCCACCAGTTGTCCGGGTGAGCGGCTGGCACCAGCAGGCGTCCGGTGTCATCGGTCTGTCGGGCTAGCGCGGCGAGTTGCTCAGCGGCATGCGTGCGCTCATCGCTGGCGACGTCATCATCAATCAGGGTGGAGCGAAGTTGCGCAACTAGACCGGCCATGGTGCGCGGGCGTGGTGGGTGAGTGGGCCGGTCATCGGTTGTGATGTCCATATCTGCGATGAAACGGCTGGGCCGTTCGCCACCGGATGCTCCCGCATCGACGGTTGCCACTACCGTCGTTTCACGAGCGCGAGTGAGCGCCATCACCATCAAGCGACGCTCCGCCTCAAGTGCCTCGCCTCGTTGGCTTGGTAGGTCGCGAACGGCGGTTGGATCAAGAAGGTCATCGACACCGAGTAGGCCCGAAGACATGGAGAGGTCCGGCCAGCGGCCTTCGAGCGCATCGAGCACGAACACGGTGTGCCACTGCTGCCCGCGTGCCTGGTGGGCCGTCATGATCGACACGCCCTCAGCGCGCCTACCTCGCCGCGCGCCGATGGACTCGGCCGCGATGCGCTGACCCTCGATTGCGGTGATGAAGGACAAAGTGCCCACCACCCCGCTGTTGCGCTCGGTCAATCGTGCTGCCGTGGCAAACAGCGCGACAATCGCATCAAGATCATGATCACTGGCCCGGTGCCCGGATTGGGCCGCGCGGTACAGGCGTTGTGGCCACGCCACGCCATCACTGTTGGCAACGGCGTTATTCCATAGGTGCCATAACACCTCAACCGGGCTCGCACCTTGTAGCACCAGCGCTCGCGCAGCGCCTAAGGTTTCGCCCACCTGGCGCAACTGTCGGGCCGCGGGCAGGTCGTCGAGGCCAGCGGGTAAGCCTGTGGATTCTCCCTCAATCAGCCCGATCAACGCCGTCCGCTGCAGCGCGTTGAAGGCAGCCGGGACATGGTCGGGCTCGGCCGCGCGCAATTGCTCACGCCAGGCTCGGGCCAGTTGCCGCTGCGTTGCCGGATCGGTAGCCCCGAAGGGTCCGGACACCAGGTCGGCCACCTGCGTCTCGGTGAGTTGGTCGGGAGCCACCGCGGCCCGCAGTGCTGCCAGAAGTTGAGCCACCGCTGGCTCCATCGGCAGGGGGAGGTCATCGGCCACTGCGATGACCGGGATATCTCGCGACTCCAGCACACGTCGGGCTTGGGCGATACTGGCTGTGCGTCGGGTAATGATGGCGATCTGCGACCACGGAACACCCTGATCGATGTGACAGGCGCGGATATCTTCGGCCACGTGGGCCAACAGGTCGCTCTCGTGTGCATAAGCCCGGACAACCAAATCGCTGTCGAGACCCTCGACATCGCGCGCAGCCGGTGCGCGAAGTTGCTGGAGATATCGAGCCGGCAGACCCGGGGAAGAGGCTGTACGCAGAAGCCGGCGAACCGCGGTTTGTAGGTGAGTGCCACCTCGGTACACCTGCGGCGCAACAACAATATGCTCGTCGAGATCATCAGCCCGAAAACGCTGATCAATGAAGTCCGCGATAACACGCACATCGGATCCACGAAAAGCCAGAATCTGCTTGGCCGGATCTGCGACGACGACGAAAGTGGTAGTGGCGCCGACAACGGCGTCAAGCAAACGACCCTGCAACAGGTCAAGGTCCTGGTAGTCATCGACGTACACGGCCTGATAGCGCTGATGCAAAATCGACCGCACCTCATCGCGGCGAGCGATTGACTCTGCCAATTCGATCAGACCGGAGTAGTCAACGACGTTTTCCAGACTCGCCGTTTGACGTTCGATCTCCGCCAGCCGCTGAAGTGCGCGCAGTAGTTGTTGTTCGGTAGGTGCCAATCTGTCGCCCACATGGACAGGCTGCTCACGGTCACCCGCAATGCGATAGCTGCTGAGAAATCGTCGGACCTCATTGGCAAATCCCACCGTCGACAGGGCGGCTGTGAACTCACTCGGCCAGATCACCGACCGGTCGTCGACCGAACCGAGGATCAGGTCACGGATGCGTAGATCCTCCTCAGCACCAGACAGCAGACGGACTTGCGCTTCCCCTTCATCACGCTCATCCACCGACCCGAAGTCACGCACGATGGTGAGCGCGAGGCCGTGTGGACTGGTGATCACCGGGAGGACCCCGGTTTCCAGGAATGAACCCACCGTGGCTCGCAACCGCGCCAGAGCCGACCGCCCGGTGGTGAGTGCTAGCACCTGCGCGGGCCCATAGCGGCGCACCGAATCGGTTATTGCCGCGGCTAAGGCCGTCGTGGTTCCGGTGCCGGGGGCTCCCAGATACAGCAGTGGCCCACCGCTGTGATCAATGACCTGTCGCTGGGCGGCATCCCAAGGGCCCGCCCGTACGTGGGCATCCGGGCTGGTCATCACAGGGGATATTCCAGCACGCCGCTCCGACATCGGCATCAATGTCTGCGACGATCATCAGGTGAAAGAGCACGCGACGGAATCGGAGGCGGCGAGTAATGCCGTCGATGACCCCGACTACGTGACTGTCACGTTGCCCCGCACACCCCCTGCTGATTCGACCGATGAGTCGGGGTCACATCCAACAATCGTCATCGAAGACGGGGTCATTCCTCGCCGCCTTCGCCGCCCCCTGGATCTGGCCCGCTTCAGCCTGGCGCTGGTGTTGACCGCCGGAGTCATCGCACTGGCCTACTTTGCCACCGGAACGACCGAGGGCATCGAAGAGGACATCATTGCGGGAACCAACCGTCTCCCCTCCATCATCGTGCTCGGCCTCAATGTGGTCGCTGGCCTGGGGTTGGTCGGCCTGCCCGTGGCCGCAGCGGTCAACCTGGTGATTCGCCGACGTGTTCGACAACTCTTCGATGCCCTGGTGGGCCTGCTGATCACCGTTGTGGTCTTGACCGGCTTCAACTACTTCATCGTGGAATTCGCATCCAACCGACTCGCCTCGGCACTCACCGGCTCCTCTACCGGTCAGGTGTCTGCCACGGCACCGGTGATTGCGGGCCTAGTCACCTTTGTCACGGTCGCTCGATTACTCAGCCGCCGACCCTGGAACGCGCTGAGCGTTCTGGTCATCGCATCACTATTAACCGTTGCCTTGGTCAGCGGCACTACCGCCGTACCGGGTCTGGCCATCACGGTATTCGCCGGCTGGATGTTTGGCCTCCTGGCTCGCTATGCGTTGGGCACACCAACGACCCGACCTTCGGGTGTGCAGGTCGCCGAAGCGATGGCTCGCGGTGACCTTCCGTTAACGATGCTGAGGGCGTCTCGCAACACCGCGATCGGCCGTCGATACCGGGCCACCACCCGCGTGGGACATGCCCTGGAAGTTGTTGTGTTCGACCGTGATCTAGAAGGAGCCGGGTTAGCCCGCTCCGCGTGGCGTGCCCTTCGCCTACGCGAGGAGAGCGCTGACTCCAGTTTCAATATGCGCCGCTCGCTCGACCATGCCGCACTGATGGCCTACGCCACCGAGGCTGCCGGCGTGGCCGTGCCACGACTGCTGCTCGCCAGTGAGGTCGGCGCAGATTCGACCCTGCTGGCCTATGAGTACATCGTCGGAAACCGGTTCGCCGATCTGGACAATGCTGACATCACCGACGACGATCTTCGCTCTGCTTGGACCTCGGTGCGCACCCTGCATGACAAACAAATGGCACACCGGGCTCTCACCGCCGACAACCTGCTGCGCGATCTAGAAGGCAAAGTGTGGGTGCTGGGTGAGTCACGCGGCACCGTGGCTGCCAGCGACGTTACTCAACGCATCGACATCGCCGAGTTACTCTGCACACTCGCGATGATCGTCGGGCCCGACCGAGCAGTTCGCACCGGACGCCAAGTCCTCGGCGTCAGCGCCCTAGCCCGGGCACTGCCTGTCTTGCAGCCGGTTGCACTATCGCGCACGACCCGCAAGGCGATGCGTAAGCGTCGCGATCTGATGGTTCAGTTGCGCGACGCTCTGGTCGAGATCCGACCCGATGGGGATGTTGAACAAATTCGCCTCGAGCGCATCAAGCCGCGCACCTTGATCATGATCATTGTCGGCGGTATTGCCGCGTATGTGTTGCTCACGCAGCTCGCGCAGGTCGACCTCGTCACGCTTGTCTCTACGGCATCCATCACCTGGGTGGTCATTGGATTTCTCGCAGCCATCGCTACATACCCGGCGGCTGCCTGGTCCCTGAGTGGTTTTGTGCCCGAGCGGCTTGCCCTCAATCGTACGGTTCTGGCGCAGGTAGCCGGCGACTTCGCGACCCTGGTGTCACCCCCCACGCTGGGCGCCATTGCGATTAACCTGCGCTATCTCACCAAAGCCGGCCTCCACCCGGCGCTTGCCACAGCCAGCGTGGGCGTGTCACAGGTTGCCGCGTTTGCTGTGCATATTTTGCTACTCACCGGCTTTGCCATTGCTGCTGGAACACAGGCAGATTTCACTTTTGATCCACCACCCTGGGCGGTGATTGCTGCGATCAGCGTCGCGCTGCTCATCATTATTGCGTTCGCGATTCCCTGGGTTCGACGCACCGTCTTCGGCCGAATCCGCCCATTGCTTCGCGAGGTCATCCCGCGCCTCATCACCGTGGCGCAGCGGCCCACAAAACTACTCGAAGGTATCGGCGGCATCCTGCTGCTCAATCTTGGCTACATCATCACGTTGATCGCGTGTGTTCGCGCCTTCGATGGTGATCTGAATGTGGCTGCAATCGCCGTGGTGTACCTGGCCGGGGCCACGATCGGTCAGGCCGCACCCACTCCCGGTGGTCTTGGCGCGGTCGAGGCCGCACTGGCAGCCGGCCTCACCGCGGCCGGTCTGCCCGGTGGTATCGCGGTATCAAGCGTCCTGCTATTCCGCTTGATCACCTTCTGGATTCCGACGATTCCGGGTTATTTCGCGTTCAATTGGCTAACGAAGAAGGGCGCGCTGTAATCGCGCATACTGCCAATTGACATGGTCGTTGGTACCTTCGCCCCATGAGTGAAAACACAGAGGTCACGATCACCCCGCTGGTCGACGGACCACTTGAAGTCAAGGGACTGTCACGGGTCACCGATTGCAGCGGAAATATCATCGAAGAATCCCAGCGCGCGTATCTGTGTCGATGCGGCGCATCAAACAAGAAGCCATTTTGCGATGGATCCCACAAACGCGTCGGCTTCACCGCTAGCGACTAATTCAAGCCGATCACAATAAAGTGAGCACCACGGTGATTACTGGTGCGATCACCAGTGCGGGCAGCAGATCGCCAACGGCGATGGTGCTGATGCGCAGCAGACGCAAACCGATCCCGATGATCAACACTCCACCCGTGGCGGTTATGGCTGATACGGCAGAGGCCGCAACAACCGCGCCCAAAAACACGCCCAAAATCGTCAGGGTGCCCTGAACGATGCCCACCGCGATCGCCGACAGCGCCACCCCCCAACCCAGGCTCGCGGCGAACGCTATCGAAGCCACACCATCGAGGGTTGACTTCAGTGCGAGTTGTTCGATGCCTTCACCGAGGCCATCACTGAGTGCGCCCAAGATTGCCAACGGCCCGATGCAGAAAAGAAGTGACGCATCGACAAAACCTTCAATGAATCGGCGGCGGGCTTCGGTGCCAGACGATCGTGAGAATCTCGTCTGCAGCCACCCACCGATCCCCTCGAGCCGCTGTTCAATACGAAGCAACGAACCGATCACGCCGCCGATTACGACAGAGGCAAGCACGATCAAAATGGGGGCCGATGAACCCACATCGTCAATCCACTCGGCATCAAACAGCGCCGCGACGTTCAAAGCGGCGACCACGAGCACAACGAGACCCAAGGCCTGGGAAATGAGGTCGCGGGTGCGGTCGGGCAATCGGGAACCGGCAATAACCCCGATGCCCGAGCCAATGACAATGGCCGCCATGTTCAACAACGTTCCGGCTCCGGGCACCGGCGCAGTCTAGCCAGCCACGTGGTCGCTAGCCGGGCGAACCGGGTCGGCTCGTCCTTGGGCTAATAGGAAGGCTTGTCCGGTTCGATCTGATCAATCCATGCGGAGATACCGCCACCTACGTGCACGGCGTCGGCAAACCCAGCGCCCTTCACCACCGCGAGCACTTCTGCCGAGCGCCCACCCACCTTGCAGTGCAGCACGATTGGTTTATCCGAGGGCAGCTTCTCCAGGGCCGAACCATCCATGAACTCACCCTTAGGAATCAACACAGCTCCTGGGATCTGGGCGATGTCCCACTCCACCGGCTCACGTACGTCGATCAAGATGAAATCGCGTTCGCCGCGATCGCGTTCGGCTAGCATTTCGGCAAGATCCTTGACGCTGATGGTCGACTCCCGGGCAGCCTCAGCGGCCTCGGTCGAGATGGTTCCGCAAAACGCTTCGTAATCAATGAGTTCTGTCACCGTGGGATTCTCGCCACAGACAGCGCAGTGCGGATCCTTGCGGATACGTACCTCGCGGTAGTCCATCTCAAGGGCGTCGTACACCTTGAGTCGGCCCACGAGGGGATCACCGATTCCCATGATCAACTTGATCGCCTCGGTGACCTGAATCGAACCGATCGACGCACACAGCACACCTAGCACGCCGCCTTCGGCGCACGAGGGCACCATTCCCGGGGGCGGCGGCTCGGGGTACAGACAGCGATAGCAGGGGCCGTACTCGGCCCAAAACACACTTGCCTGGCCATCGAATCGAAAAATGGAGCCCCACACGTACGGCTTGTTCAGCAACACGCACGCGTCATTGACCAGGTATCTCGTGGCGAAATTGTCGGTGCCGTCAACGATGAGGTCGTAACCCGAAAAGATCTCCATCACATTGGTCGAGTCGAGTCGTTCTTCGTGAATCACGACATCGACATAAGGATTGATCTCCTTGATCGATTCGCGCGCACTCTCGGCTTTCGGTCGTCCGATATCACTGACCCCATGGATGATCTGCCGCTGCAGATTGGACTCATCAACAACATCAAATTCCACGATGCCCAGGGTGCCCACACCGGCGGCAGCCAAGTACATCAATGCGGGTGACCCAAGGCCCCCAGCCCCCACGCATAGCACTCGCGCCTTATGCAGGCGCTTTTGTCCGGCCATACCTACATCGGGAATGATCAGGTGTCGGCTGTATCGACGAACCTCATCAACGGTGAGGCTATCGTCCGCGTCGACCAAGGGCGGCAAAGTGATTGGCAGCGCGCCCTTGGGCGTAACCGTGGACCGTGTGGCTGTTGTCATGGGTTTCTCCTTAGGGGGCGACATCTTCAGTGTGGCCGATGAACCGACGCCAGGCATCTGCAACCTCGGTGGGGTGCTCCATCATCGCGACGTGACCTGAATCGGGCAGGACGACGACGTGGGAATCCGCAAAGTGGCGGGTAATGCGATGGGCGGCCTTCGCATCGACGAGTTGATCTCTCTGGCCGTACACGGCAAGCGTCGGGCACGTGATTCCTTCAGCCATCCGCCACACTCGACCCGAACGCGGATCAACGAACGTGGCTATCAACCCGCGCAGGGACGACAGCGTGGCATCAGTGACATGTGGCAGGCCATCGCGGCGACCGACCTCATCAGCGATCAAGGACCGCCGTTCGTCTGTCATCCGTTCCGGTCGCGCATAAACCGACTTCACGGTGTCGTTGACGCGCTGTTCCACCGGTAGTTTCAAATATCTGCTCACAATGCGCTCGCCGATGCCCGGAATCGCAATGAGCGGCATGTGCGCGGCGCCTCGTCGAATCCGCTGGCTGGGCAGCGCCGGTGACAACAGCGTGAGCGAGGCAACAAGATCGGGGCGTACAGCAGCCACGTGCACCGCCACATTGCCACCCAGAGAGTTGCCAAACACATGGAAGCGCTGATCGGCCGAGGGGAATGTCGGATGACCTTCAATACCCAGCCCGTTGAGATGATCAAGTAACGCGATCACGGCATTCGCGTGCCCCCGCGGGTGGTAATCGCCGTCGCGAGGCGGGGGCGAAAAGCCGAAACCGGGCAGATCAAGGGCGATCATGGCTAGATCGTCATCCATCTCACCCATAAGTTCGATCCAGTTGAGCGATGACCCGCCTAGGCCGTGAATCAGCACCGCGCGTGGTCGATCGTTGACAAACACCGGTACCGGGTCGATAGATGAAAACCCCGACGGCGACAGTCGAACGGTGACCTCACCGGTGGCAACGGGCACCACCTGAAACTGCCAAGAAATCGGTGCGGACATTCATCCATGATCGGTGTGCGGCCCGATCGTGTGGTGATCGGGGGTCATCTGAGCGGTCGAATCACGCGGCTACCATGGATTCATGACCGTCGCCGGGGATCGCTCCACCACGCGATTGCCCCGCCAGGAGCGGCGGGCCCAACTGCTCAATGCCGCGCGTGAAGTTTTCGTCGCCCAGGGTTATCACGTCGCCGGCATGGATGACATTGCTGATCTCGCCGGGGTTACCAAGCCGGTGCTCTATCAGCATTTTCCCAGCAAACTTGATCTATATCTTGCCCTCCTTGATGAGGGCATCGGCGCGCTCTTGGCGACTCTGCAGTCGGCGATCTCGGCCACGAACGACAACCGCGAACGCGTTGAGGCAGCGGTCGGTGCCTACTTCGAATTCGTCGACAACCCGGGCAGTCCATATCGGCTGGTTTTCGAAAGCGACCTCACCCACGAACCGGCTGTTCGCGACCGGGTTGAGGCCGCCGACGCTGCTTGCGCGAGTCTGCTGAGCCGGGTCATCGCCGCTGATACCGGGCTCCTTGACGAAGAGGCGCAACTCCTTGCTGCTGGCCTGCTCGGCATGGCACACGTGGCCGCACGGCGATGGCTTCGAGACCGCGACGGAGTTGACCGGGCGACCGCAATCACGCTGGTGTCATCCCTTGGCTGGCGCGGCATCCGCGGTTTTCCGCGCAGTCACCCGCCCATGCCGTAGTGATCGATTTGGACTAACCTGCTCTTACACCGGGCCAGTCAGTCCCGTGCACCCAGTGGGAGGCGTTGTTTCGTGGAGGTCAAGATCGGCGTGCTGCACACCGCGCGCGAAATCGTATTCGATAGCCCGTTAACCGCCGAGGAAGTGTCAACCGCCGTTCAAGCCTCGCTCACGAGCGACTCGGTGCTCAACCTGACCGACGACCGCGGCCGCACCATTTTGGTGCCCGCTGATCGCATTGCCTACGTTGAGCTCGGTGTACCCGCCACGCGACGCGTGGGCTTTGGCTCGACGGCCTAGGAGGCCAGACCCAAGGCCTGCATTCGACGGGTGTGCGCATCGGTGAGTCGCGCGAGCATGCGGCCGATTTCGGCCAGATCGGCGCCGGGATGGTCGACTCCACCGACGAGTAGATGCGTGAGCCCGTCGCGATCAGCGGCCACTCGCTGTGCCTGGCTGAGGGCCTCCCCCACCAGGCGGCGCCCCCACAGCGCAAGTCGGCCGCCCACTTTGGGGTCCCGTTCGATCTGGGCGCGCACCTGCGCGATCACGTAATCGGAGGTCTCCACATCTGAGCACACGCTCAGCACCAGGGCACGGGTGTCGGGGTCGACATAGGTGGCGATCTCACGGTAGAAGTCGCTCGCGATGCCGTCGCCGACGTAGACCTTCACCAATCCCTCCCACCAATCCTTGGGTGCGGTCTGGTCGTGAAATCCCGCGATCGCCGTTCGAAACGGCGCCATCGCGCTCAATACGTCTGCGCCCATCTCCTCAAGTCGATCACGCAGGGCCGTGAAGTGGGACATCTCCACATCGACGATCGACATCATCTGCACTTGATCGGCCAGGGTTGGCGCGAGCGCGGCGTCGGCGGCCATGCGTTGACAGGCGCTCAGCTCGCCGTAGGCGAGCACCCCCAACAGGTCGATCACACCCGCTCGATACTCATCGGTCCAGTCGGCCATATCAGCCGAAATCGGTACGCGCGGACGATCGTCACTTGCCACGAAGCGCCACCCTAGTACCCGCCGGGGTACCATAGGTCATCTGCAACCGCAGTTTTACTGGGGCGTGAGCCTCTGACGTGAACGAATTCTGGAGAACCCCCTGAGTCCCACTGAGAACCTTGTCCCTGTCATCGAGGAACCGACCGTTGAGATTGCGCCTACTTTCACCGAACTTGGCGCCGATATTGCTATCTCCACGGCTTTGGCCGAGCAGGGCATCGAACGCGCGTTTCCCATTCAAGCTATGTGCCTGCCCCTCGCTCTTGATGGGCGCGACCTGATCGGGCAGGCCAAGACCGGCACGGGCAAGACCCTCGGATTCGGCATTCCACTACTGATGAAGGTCGACTCCACCCAGATCAAAGGCGCCGCCCCACAGGCCCTGGTCGTGGTTCCCACCCGTGAACTGTGCCTCCAGGTAGCTACCGACTTGGAAAAGGCCGGTAGTCAACTGGGCACCCGAGTGCTCAGCGTTTACGGCGGCCGGGCCTATGAACCGCAAATCGATGCCCTCACCAAGGGTGTCGACGTCGTGGTCGGCACACCCGGTCGGCTGATTGATCTGGCTCAACGCGGCAATCTGCGCCTAGGCGAGGTTCGCATTCTCGTTCTCGATGAAGCCGATGAAATGCTCGATATGGGTTTTCTGCCCGATGTTGAACGCATCGTCGCGCTCGTACCCCCGGTGCGCCAGACAATGCTGTTCTCGGCCACGATGCCCGGACAGATCGTCAATCTTGCCCGCCGATACATGACCCAACCCACGCATATTCGCGCCAGCAACCCCGGCGACGAGCGCGCCACCGTCGATGCCATCGAACAGCACGTGTGGCGCGCCCATCCCATGGACAAGGTTGAACTGGTCGCACGAATTTTACAGGCGAACGGCCGCGGCCTGGCGATGGTGTTTACCCGCACGAAGCGCAAAGCCCAAAAGGTCGCCGATGATCTCACCGAGCGTGGATTCGCGGCCGCGAGCGTGCACGGTGACCTCGGGCAGGGCGCACGTGAGCAAGCCCTGCGCGCCTTCCGCGCCGGCAAGGTTGATGTGCTCGTGGCCACCGACGTCGCCGCTCGTGGCATCGACGTCGAGGGTGTGACCCACGTGGTCAACTATGAATGCCCCGACGATGAAAAAACCTACCTGCACCGTGTTGGCCGGACCGGGCGCGCTGGTGCCTCTGGTGTTGCGGTCACCCTGGTCGACTGGGAAGACGTTGCTCGCTGGCAGATGATCAACAAAGCCCTCGGGCTGGCCTTCGCCGAACCGGTGGAAACCTACTCGACGAGTGATCATGTGTTCACCGGCCTCGGTATCGACTCGAAGGTCACCGGGCGGCTACCACGAGCTGCGCGAACCCGCGCCGGCCTCGGGGCTGAAGATGTCGAAGACATAGGCGAACCTCGCAAGAAGGCCGCGACTTCTACCCGCTCGACGAAGTCAACTCGGACAACCAAGCCCGCGGGTCAATCCGCGGCCAAAGCTGCCGATAAGCCTGCCGATAAAGCTGCCGCCACTGACAAACAGCGTCGCCAACGTCGTCGCACCCGTGGCGGAGCAACTAACCCCACCTGATTTGACCCGTGCGAAACGACTCAGTCGGGCAATACATTCCATGCGGTCAACGCGGCAATCAGTCCATCGGTAGTCGCCAGATCATGCAGTTGCGTCGCGGAGACCCACCGTGCATCACGAGCATCGTCACCGGCTCGAACTACACCAGCGGTCACGCGCGCGACATAGTCATTGACCACAAATATCGATCCCGAATCAGCCCGAACGCGTACTGATCCGACGAAACTCTCCACCACAACGGTTAATCCGGTTTCCTCTGCCACCTCGCGCACGACAGCCTGCTCATCGGACTCCCCCACCTCCACGCGACCGCCGGGCAGTGACCACCGTCCAGCAGCTGGCGCATGACCGCGTCGAATAACCAAAAGACGGCCCTGCTCGTCGTGGATGACCGCACCGACGCAGGCGATCAGCGGTGACATGTCGCCTCCTGTGTGATCGGGAATTAGCCGAGGTTGGACCGGGTGTCCTCGATTATCGCGTAATCTGACCGGTCATGACCTCACAACTGGCCACCGCGCCGCCCCACACCCCCTCTCGCTGGGCGCGACCCCTATTCGGAATCAACGCACTCGTGGCCTGGTCGGGTGTGCTCCTGCAATTTGTCTTGACCTCGCTGGGCACCTACCCGAGCGAGAACACCGTGAGTTCGATCCTGGGCAACCCCGACCAGGGGGCGCTGGGGCGTATCTTCGACTACTTCACCTACTTCACGATCCTGTCCAACATTCTGGTGGCCGTCATGATGACGCTGCTGTTCATCAATCCCAGCCGCGATGGTCGAATCTTCAGGGTCCTCCGACTGGACACGATCTTGATGATCACCGTGACCGGGGTGGTGTACAACTTGATTTTGGCCGGTGACGGACCCGGGCCGGTCGCATGGGGAGCCGTAGCCAATTCGCTCGAACACCAGATCACGCCGGTGCTGACCGTGGTCGTGTGGCTCGTTGTTGGTCCACGCGGCTGGATCAACGGGAAGGTCGTCGCATACTCGTTTGTCTTGCCCGTGGCCTGGCTGATCTATGCGCTCATTAGAGGCGCGATCATCGATGCCTACCCCTACCCATTCCTTGATGTCATTGCCAACGGCTACGGCACCGTGTTTATCAACGTCATCGGGATAATCATCTTCGCCCTGATCTTGAATCTGATCTTCTGGGGTATCGATTGGCTCTACGAGCGGGGCCGATCGCGCCGATAATCGACCACCTAGATCGGTCGGTCACGTGCGCAGCTTGTACTCCTCCAGCAGCCGACGGGCAATAACCATCTTCTGAATATCGGCGGTTCCTTCACCGATCATCAGCATCGGCGCCTCGCGGTACAACCGCTCAATCTCGTATTCTTTGGAATACCCGTAGCCACCATGGATGCGGAAGGAATCCTCCACAACCTCTTTGCAGTACTCACTGGCAAGCATCTTGGCCATTCCGGATTCGAGATCATTTCGGTCGCCCGAATCCTTCTTACGCGCCGCCATCACCATCATCTGGTGGGCCGCTTCAACCTTGGTCGCCATATCTGCCAACCGGAACGCAACCGCTTGGTGCTCAGCAATGGGCTTACCGAAGGTGACACGCTGTTGGGCGTATTCGATACCCAGTTCGAAGGCTCGGGTGGCCAACCCGCAGGCACGAGCGGCCACGTTCACCCGACCCACCTCGACGCCGTCCATCATTTGGTAGAAGCCTTTGCCGGTTTCGCCACCCAGGATGGTGTCGGCTGGCAACCGCAGGTTGTCCATGATCAATTCGGTGGTATCGACGCCCTTGTAACCCATTTTTTCAATCTTGCCGGGGATCGTAAGTCCGGGAAGTACCTCACCAAAGCCCGATGGTTTTTCGATCAGGAACGCCGCCATGCGCTTGTAGACGCTGGCACCCTCATCGGCGCCATCATCGGCGCGCACAAGCACGGCAACGAGTGTCGATGAACCGCCGTTGGTCAGCCACATCTTTTGGCCATTGAGAACGTACTCATCACCATCGCGCACAGCTTTGCTTTGAATCGCAGAGACATCCGAGCCACAGCCTGGCTCACTCATCGAGAACGCACCGCGAATCTCACCGGTGGCCATCTTGGGCAGGTAGTAGTCCTTTTGCGCCTGTGTGCCGTGATGCATCAACATCCACGCAACGATGAAATGGGTGTTGATGACGCCGCTGACGCTCATCCAGCCGCGAGCGATCTCTTCGACCACGAGCGCATAGGTCAGTAGGGATTGACCCAGACCGCCGTACTCCTCGGGCACCATCAATCCGAAAACACCGAGTTCTTTGAGGCCTTCGACAATGTCGGCCGGGTACTCGTCTTTGTGCTCAAGGAAGTTGGCGTTCGGGAGAATCTCGTTGTCCACAAAATCTCGCACCGCCTCCAAAATCTGCTCTTGGACATCATCAAGGCCATCGGTGTGGGCAAGGCGCGGCATGGTTCCTCCGAAAGGGTGGTGATCTACAAGGTGGACATCTGACCTGATGCTAACGGACGTTCACGAAATCGGCCTGCGCCAGAATCCGGCACCCGGATTGACAGCGGCCACCACGGCCACAAACGGCAGGGCAAACAGGGGTAGGACGGGCACGAATGACACCGCGAATAGCTGAGCCCAAAGCACCTGGAGCAGCACCGTCGGTGCCCACACGATGAAGAGTCCGACGATGCGATGGCCGACATCGGCATCTTTGGACAATATGCGGTCTCGAGCCAAAACCGCTGTGCCAGCGGCCGCCACCGCCGCCGGTGCCGCTGTCACTACGAGTGGAGCCGTGCCAAGTAGGACCGGCAGCCACACCAGCATCAGCGTTCCGATCAGGGCCAGCATGATGACAACGCGACCCGACCTCGTTGGTGGCCCGAGCACCTCGCGCAGACGCTGACGAGTGAGCGCGGTGGGAACTGTGCTGGCCACCGTGTCGGCCAGCACCGGAGCCAACAGCACATCGCGGGCCTGGCGCAGGGCCTGGAACCTGGCCGGGTCGCCCCCACGATCGGGGTGGGCCAACCGGGCCCACAGACGAAAAGCCCGCCTAATTTCAGCCTCGTTGGCCCCGGCAGCAAGGCCTAGGTGTGCCATCGCCTCAACCCGGGTCATGGCCCCTCCATCCCGACGTCGATCAGCACCGATGCCGATCTGTGTACCTACTCGGTCGGTGGCGTGAAGTGTTGGGTGCGTTGCATACCCGCGGCGCGACCCTTGGCTGAAATCACCAGGGCCATCTTGCGACTTGCCTCGTCAATCATCTCATCGCCCAGCATGACCGCACCCTTGGCGCCACCGGCCGCTGAGGTGAAGAATTCATAGGCGTCCAGGATCATTTCCGAGTGGTCGTAGTCCTCTTGACGGGGGCTATAGACCTCATTGGCCGCCTCCACCTGACCCGGGTGCAGCACCCATTTGCCATCGAAGCCGAGCGCGGCACTGCGTCCGGCTACACGGCGGTACCCCTCGACATCCTTGATCTGCAGATACGGGCCGTCGATCGCGTGCAGGTCGTGGGCCCGGGCTGCCATGAGAATGCGCATCAAGATGTAGTGATAGGCGTCACCTGTGTCGTAGCCGGGGGGCTGCTCGCCTACCACGAGCGACTTCATATTGATGCTTGCCATGAAATCGGCCGGACCGAAGATGATCGTTTCAACCCGTGGGCTCGCCGTGGCGATCGCATCAACGTTGATCAGGCCTAGTGCGTTTTCGATCTGCGCCTCAATACCGATGCGCCCGACCTCAAACCCCATCGACTTTTCGATCTGCGTGAGCAAAAGGTCAAGGGCAACAACCTGATCAGCGGTCTGCACCTTGGGCAGCATGATGCAGTCAAGGTTATTGCCAGCCCCCTCGACCACGGCTACAACGTCGGCATAGGTCCATTCGGTGGTCCAGTCATTCACCCGCACCGTGCGCACTTTGCCGTCGTAGCCACCCTCATTGAGTGCAGCCACGATGTTGACCCGAGCCTCTGGCTTAGCCAGCGGCGCTACGGCATCTTCGATGTCCATGAACACCTGATCGGCTGGCAGGCCGCGGGCCTTGTCCAACATCTTCGGGCTTGAACCGGGCACGGCCAGGTTCGATCGACGGGCACGCTGACCTTTGGGCACGCTGGGATGAGTTGTCATGCGGGCAGATTACCGGAGGCATCGGCTAGCCTCACCCTTGTGACCTCGGCCACCAGAGTCTTCGTGGCGCGCCTGTCCGGCGCGGGTGTTTTCGACCCCAAGGCCGATCAGGTGGGCAAGCTCCGCGACATCGTGGTGATGCTCCGCAGCGAGCCGCGCCCACCGCGGGTATTGGGACTAGTCGTTGAGGTTGTCGGACGCCGCAAAATCTTTGTGCCGATGACCAAGGTGAGCGTCATCGATGCTGGGCAAATCGTGGTCAACGGTGTGGTCAACCTGCGCAGGTTCGAGCAGCGCCCCGGCGAAACGCTGGTGATGGGTGACCTGCTCGATCGACACATCACCCTCGTCGAACCCGATAAGCACAGCAGCGCCGGTGGCACCGAGGACACCGCTTCGACCGTCGTGGTCATGGATGTCGGAATCGAACGAGAGATTCCTGGAGATTGGGTCGTCACGCAAATATTCGTGCGCCTCAAAGGTGGGCTTCGCCGTCGCGGCGAGACACGCGTGGTCGACTTTGATCAGGTGAAGGGCTTGACCCTCGCCACGCCGCAGCAGGGCGCTGAACATCTGCTCGCCACCATGGGAGACCTCCGACCGGCAGACCTCGCTCATGCTATTTCGGACCTGTCTCCCAAGCGACGCATTGAAGTGGCGCGCCAACTCGATGATGAACGCTTGGCCGATGTACTGGAAGAACTACCCGAGGATGACCAGGTCGATATTCTTCAGCAACTCGAACGTGACCGAGCCGCCGATGTCCTAGAGGAAATGGATCCTGATGACGCCGCCGACTTGATTTCGGAGTTGCCACCCGACCAGGCCGCTGACCTGCTGGAGCGCATGGAGCCAGACGAGGCAGCCGATATTCGTCGGCTACTCAGTTATGACGACTACACGGCCGGCGGCATGATGACGACCGAGCCAATCGTGCTTCCACCAGACTCGACTGTGGCAGATGCACTGGCACACATCAGAAATCCTGACCTCTCCCCTTCACTCGCTGGCCAGGTCTATGTCGTTCGCCCCCCGATGGAGACTCCCACCGGGCGCTACGTCGGTACATGTCACTTTCAGCGTCTCTTAAGGGAACCACCAGGCACACTCGTGTCCGCCGTGCTCGATGCAGCCCTAGAGCCCATTAGTCCGGACACGCCGGTGGGTGAGGTGGCCCGGTACTTCGCCACCTACAACCTCGTGGCATTGCCGGTGGTCGATAAGTCCGGGCGGCTCATCGGCGTGGTCACCGTAGACGACCTCGTCGATCACATGTTGCCTAAGGATTGGCGCGAGGGCGCGCCCGATGTGGGAGCGCGCTGATGGCACGCTCTCCGATCCCACGCCGACGCGAGATTCGTCTCGACCAACCTCTTGAGCGCGGTCGCCTCCGCAGCCCGTCCTACGACCCGGAGAGTTTCGGGCGGTTCTCCGAACGCATCGCCCGCTTCATCGGCTCGTGGACGTTCATCGCCTGGATGACCGTTGTCATCGTGGCGTGGCTGCTGTTTAACATCTTTGCGCCCGAGAGCATCCGGCCTGATCCGTACCCCTTCATTTTCTTGACGCTCTTGCTTTCCCTCCAAGCCTCCTACGCCGCACCGTTGATCCTGCTGGCACAGAATCGACAATCCGATCGTGACCGAGTGCAGTACTTGGAAGACCGCGCCATGACCGAGCGCGTCATGGCGGATGCGGAGTTCCTTGCCCGTGAGATCGCATCCTTGCGACTTGCACTCGGCGACATCGCCACGCGCGACTATCTACGCGGTGAGTTACGCGACGCGGTCGAGGAAATTGCCCGCCAGATGGATGCTCGCATCGACGCACAAGGAGACCCGAGCGCGGGCAAGCACGACAACCCCTAGCATCAAGGCATGCCCACCATTAATCCCGATGATGTCAATGCCGCCCTAGCCAAGGTGGAAGACCCAGAAATTCATCGACCGATCACCGACCTCGGCATGGTCAAATCGGTCGAAATCGACGGGGGTCGGGTGCGCGTGGCTATTTTCTTGACCGTCTCGGGTTGCCCCATGAAGGACACCATCACCCAACGGGTGACCCTCGCCGTGGGCAGCGTGCGCGGTGTTAGCGATGTCGAGGTCGAACTTGATGTGATGAACGACGAGCAACGCAAAAACCTGAAGTCGACGCTGCAGGGCGGACGCGAGGCCAAGGAGATTGTTTTTTCCCAGCCGGGCAATCGCACCCACGTCTATGCGATCACCTCCGGCAAAGGCGGGGTCGGCAAATCATCGGTCACGGTCAACCTGGCGGTGGCCATGGCCGCTCGCGGCCAAAGCGTGGGCATCGTCGATGCCGATATCTACGGTCATTCGATCCCCGGCCTGATGGGCATTACCAGCCCGCCCACCGTGGTGGAGGGCATGATCATGCCCAGCGAAGCCCACGGTGTCCGCGCGATCTCGATGCTGCCGTTCAAACCTGGTGGCAGCACCCAACCGGTCGCTTTCCGCGGCCCGATGCTCCATCGGGCCCTCGAGCAGTTCCTGTCTGATGTGTGGTGGGGCGATCTGGATGTACTGCTGCTTGATCTGCCACCCGGCACCGGCGATATCGCGATCTCCAGCGCGCAACTGCTGCCCAGCGCATCCCTTGTTGTCGTCACGACTCCCCAGTCCGCTGCCGCGGATGTGGCGGTTCGCTCGGGCATGCTGGCCGAGCAAACCCATCAGAAGGTTGCCGGGGTCATTGAAAACATGAGCGGGTTCCCCTGCCCCCACTGCGGCGAACCGATCGATCTGTTCGGCGTTGGCGGTGGAGCCCGGGTGGCCGAGCAACTCAGCGCCGGATTGGGCTCGCCGGTGCCGCTGCTTGGCCGAGTGCCCTTCGATCCGCGGCTGCGCGAGGGCGGCGATCGGGGTGAACCACTCGTCCTTGCCGACCCGAGCGCACCTGCCGCAGCGTCACTGATTGACCTGGCTGATCAACTATCCAACAAGCCCCGGGGCCTGGTGGGGCAAGCACTAGGGCTCACCCCATCGCGTTAGGTAGCGTCGGGATCAAACCTCGGTGCGTTGTCAGCGGGCTTTACCGGCTTCTTGCCGGCATCATCGTCGTCATTGAGTAAATCGCCCATGAGGTTTCGGGGGTGATACTGACGGAAGTCCTGCAGGGTCTTCTTGGTTTCGTTGATGTCGATGCCAGCCGAGTCCACGAGGTCTTGGCGGGCCGTGGTCGCCATCGCCCGCACATTGCGCAGCATGCGTGCGGCATCGGCTGCAGCCCTAGGCAGCTTCTCGGGACCAAAAATCAGCAGTCCAATCACCGCGAGAATTGCTATCTCGCCAATGCCCACATCAAACATGTGGCTCACAGTACGTGTTCTGACCGCGCTTGTCCTTACCTAGCCCTGCTTCCGCCCACATCATTCTCAGCGGTCACTCTCGGCGGTCGCCGCCCAGCCGCACCGCCACCACGAATTCCGCACCGCCACCGAGGACCGTCAACTCGATGGTGTCTCCTGGTGCGTTGTCGCGAATGGCAATAATCAAATCCTCAGCCGTGTCGACCGGCTGTCCATCCACAGCAATGATCACATCACCGGCGACGAGGCCAGCACGTTCAGCCGGACCGCCGGGATTGACTGTGTCAATCAGTGCGCCAGAGCCTCGGTAGGCTGGATCGAGGCTGACCCCGATCACCGGGGTCAGCGAGGAACCGGAGGCAATTAATTCGGCGGCAATCCGCTCAGCGGAGCGTGCCGGAATGGCAAAACCCAAACCGATGCTTCCCAGCTCACCACCGGCGGCTAACGTCGCGATTGCTGAGTTGACCCCAACGACCTCACCCGCGCCGTTGAGGAGAGGGCCACCTGAATTTCCAGGATTGATGGGGGCGTCTGTCTGAATGGCATTGATGAAAGCGGTCTGGGCGGCTGAGCCGGTGGTAACCGGACGATCAAGCGCACTGACAATTCCTGAAGTCACAGTGCCAGCTAGGCCTAGAGGGGCCCCGATGGCAATCACCGCATCGCCTACTGCAAGTACTGAACTATCGCCCCACACGGCCACCTGAAGATCGCGTTTACCAACCTGCAAGACGGCAATGTCAGCAGAGATGTTTCGCCCAACAATTGTTGCAGCCGAACGTGTTCCATCTTCAAAGACCACCGTCACCTCAGCATTGGCACTATCGACCGCCGCATCAATCACGTGATTGTTCGTCACGATGTATCCGTCGGCTCGCACGACAAAACCTGATCCCGACCCGGAATCTAATCCGGCTTCGACCAGGATCGACACCACACTGGGCAGGACCTGCTCAGCAATCGAGGCGATAGTGCCCGCGACGGGTGCCTGACGCTCATTGACCTGCTGCGGCAATGGCTGCACCACGCCGGTGGTTCCTGCCGGGCGAGCAACCGATGAAGCTGTGAACCCCAAACCTATTCCGATTCCGGCACCCGCCAGCCCCAGCACAACAACGCCTACCCATGCCGCCAGCCACCAGCGCGTCGTCACGTCGGGTCACCAGAGAGGGCGGATTCCTTGCGCAAGGCTAGGCCCATGAAAGCCGCCACCAGCACGATCCCGGTTGCACCGACCGCGACGGTGACCGGTGAAGAGGTGACGTCGATCATTACGCCCCAGGCCAAGACACCGATCGGGGCAGCGAAAACACCGATGGTCGTGGCGGCTGCCAAACCTTCCATTTCGTCGCCACCCGGCTCACTCGAACAAGCCGCTGCCGCGGCCCCGATCATCAAGGACCGATAGGTGAAGCGACAGGCACCCAAGCCAAAGCCGATCAGCGTCCACGCCACCAGATCAGAGGTACTCAGAGGCAGCAGGGCGCTCAGACTGAAGGCAAACATGAATACGCCCGCGCCCACCAATGCCCACAGCGATGCCTGGATAGCACCCCACCGCCGTTCAACGCGACCGACAACCAAAGGGGTCACCACTCGGCCGGCACCGATGCCTGCCAGCACGAGTCCGGCGCCGGACGGCAGCGGGGCATGGTCGACGCTATTGAGGATTGGCACGATCAAGCTGATCATCGGCACTATGAATAGCGTCGTGGCAACCACCAGGATCACCACCTCACGGAGGCGCGCATTCGTGCGCAGGGAGCCGAGGATTCTGCGCATCGGCTGACCGCGATCCTCCCGCGGCGGATTCGGCTCACGTAACGGCGCCACTCGCATCACAAACACCGCGAGCGGAATGGTGAGCAGACCATTAGCGATGACCCCGGCGGCTGGATCCGTGGCGCTGATGATGCTGCCGCCGATGATGGCTCCCGCAACGGCGGCCAACCCCGACACAGCCGATCGCCAGGACATCGATGCGGCTATCGAAGTCTTATCGAAGTAGGTGCGGGTCACGATGGGGGTCAGCACGGCAGTGATGCCTGACAATAGACCGAAGACCGGAGCAGCAATCAATAAGACCGCGACCTGCTCGTCGGTGGTGGCCACGATGATTCCCGTGATGATCCACGACACTGCAACACCGGCCTGGGCCCAGGCGAACACCTTAAGGGGGCCTCGCCTAGCCGCAAGCCGTTCGGTCCAGGGTGCCGCGATACCCGCGCACACCAGGAGCAGGGCAAGGAACACGGCGGTGATCAGACCACCATTCCCACTCGCACCCAAGGTTGTTGCCGCGGTGGCACCTAGGGTGCCCGCAATAGTCCCGGCTACCGCGATACCCCCGACCACAAGGTAGCCGACCGACGTAGAACGTGCGCCCGACTTGACCACTGGGTTCCCCTCAGGAAAAAGCTGGCTTACGCCACAGCAGCGGTGAGTTTTTCGCCCAATTCGGTCACCTCGGTGACATTAAGTTCAACCACGAGCCGGCCACCACCTTCAAGCGGAACCCGCATCACGTAGCTACGGCCTTCCTTGGTTACCTCCATCGGGCCATCGCCCGTACGTGGCTTCATGGCGGCCATGAATGATCCCTTCATTCGTGCACTCAAGCGGCTGCGTAACACCGTTTAGGCAGGGGCTCACATGCCCCATCTGTCAGTAAGGGCCCATTATCGCCTATCGCGTGCCACTTCGCTGCCTGCGGGTGCTAGTTGACCGGACCCGGCGTGCGGAGGCCCGCGTGTTCAGGGGGCAATTAATCGCCGCGCAGCTGGCGGATCTGTTCATTGCGATCGGCAAGTTCGGCGGTGAGTCGCTCCACGACCGCATCAACATCACTCATCTTGTAACCGCGCACCGCTTGATCAAGGTGGAGCTCGTCAACAGCATCGATCGATAATTCACCGATCGGTACCTCGACCAGGGCGGGGCGGCCCACATCGCCGGAGTCATCGGCCAGGCCCGGGTCGGGCCAACGATTCGTGGCCAACAGCACCGTTCCGGTAATCACCGCGATCCCCACGAGCACGAACAAGATGGCCATGGAGACTATGGTGCCATGGCCCAACCTGGTGATCCTGCTTCGACCGCGCCCGGACCCCTCGTGTTGAACGGTCAGTCATTCGACTCTGACCAGCGCCTCATCATGGCGATCATCAATCGCACCCCTGATTCGTTTTATGACGCCGGTGCCACATTCGCCGACGATGCCGCACTCGATGCCGCCCGCGAGGCGGTGGCCGCAGGTGCAAACATCCTCGACATCGGCGGAGTCAAGGCAGGTCCGGGCGTCGTGGTGTCGGTGCGCGAGGAAATTGAGCGCACCGCCGAGTTCATCGCCACACTGCGCGCTGAGCACCCGCGCACGGTAATCAGCGTGGACACCTGGCGAGCTGAGGTGGGCGACGCCGCCTGTCGGGCTGGGGCCACATTGATTAACGATGCCTGGGGCGGGGTGGAACCTGAGTTGGTTGAGGTGGCCGCCCAATATGGCGTGGGCATCGTGTGTACTCACGCTGGTGGGCAGCACCCGCGTACGCGACCCCACCGCATCGCCTACCCCGACGTGATGGCAGATGTACTGACGCGCACGCTTGCCCTCGCCACCAGAGCAGAACAGGTCGGAGTCCCGCGAAGCGCCATCATCATCGACCCTGGTCACGACTTTGGGCTTAACACCCGTCAATCCCTTGAGGTAACTCGCCGGCTGGACGAGATGGTTGATACCGGTTGGCCGGTCCTGGTCTCCCTGTCTCGCAAAGACTTTGTCGGTGAGACACTCGATATTTCAGTGCCCCAGGATCGTCTCACCGGCACCCTCGCGGCAACCTCCATAGCTACCTGGCTGGGTGCTCGAGTCTTTCGCGTACACGATGTCGCACAAACGCGCCACACCGTTGACATGGTGGATGCGATCCGCGGGATCCGCCAACCGAGCGTGAATAGACGTGGCTTGGCCTGAATCTGGCGAGCGCTGAAAATCCGCCAGTCTTTACCCAACCCGAACATGGCTCGAATCACTTCCACACAGTGAGCACGCACAGTTGTTGTCATGGCGGCACATCGGCCGCCCGATGGCAATAAGGAGAGCACCATGCGAAACCGTCGAACCACTTCAGCCCTGGCCGCCAGCGCCCTGGTCTTGACCGGAATGGCCGGAATCGCCGTTGCGGCCGGCGCCCAGGCTGACGATGAAACCCCCGCGCCCGGAACGTCCGCACCTGGAGCCGCCGATACCGACCCCGAGCGAGACCGCGATCGCGTCGGCCAAGGTCCGCGTTCGGGCAAGGGCCAGATGCGTGAACTAGGCCAGAACATGCTGCACGGTGAGATCGTTGTCGAAGACGAGAACGGCGTCGCTCAAACACGACTGATTCAACGCGGCGAGGTGACCGCGATCGATGGCGGCTCAGTGACCGTTGAGAGCAGCGACGGCTTTGTCGCGACCTACACGATCACCGATGAGACAGAGCAAAAGCGCGATCGTGAAGATGGCATCGCCCAGATCGGCGACACCGCTCACGTGAAGGCACAAGGCGATGGCTCAGCAGAATTCATCGGAGCCATGAGCCCCGAGGCCGAGGCCGAAATGGAGCAGCGTCGCGCAGACATGGAGGAGTGGATGTCCACACGTCCTGAGGGTGCGGGCAAGCCAGGTCGCGGTCCCGGTGGCCAGCGTCACGGCGGCCCGGGGCAGGCTGACGAAGCCGCATAGCCAGCCGATACGCACTCGCGGGGACTCCCGGGTAGACAGCGTGGTGAGGTGTCTGATTCACTTAGTTGAATTATCAATTACCTACCTGCGACCTAGGAGTCCCCATGAGTACCGACCTCGCCACCACGACCGGCACCTGGACCATCGATCCCACCCACACGACGATCAGCTTTTCAGCGCGCCACGCGATGATCGCGAAGGTGCGCGGGCAGTTCAATGAATTCACCGGCACCTTGACCCTCGATGGTCAGTCACCGGCGCGGTCCACCGCAGACCTGACCATCATGAGCGCCAGTATCGACACCAATAACCTCGACCGCGATGCTCATTTGAAATCCGCAGACTTCCTGGATGTTGATCAGTTTCCGACCATCACCTTCACCACCACTTCGGTCAAGGCCACCGCAGATGGCTTCATCGTGTCGGGCGTTTTGGATATCCACGGGATCGCCAAGCCTGTAGACGTCACCTGGGAACTCATCGGCATCAACACCGACCCCTTTGGCGCAATTCGCATCGGCTTCGAAGGGCACACGGAAATCAGTCGCAAGGAGTTCGGGCTGGTCTGGAACGTGGCGCTCGAGGCCGGCGGCGTGCTGGTCGGTGATGCGATCAAGCTCAGCTTTGATGTTGAGGCCGTCAAGCAGGTGTGATCAACGCTGGGCTAACGTCGCGGTGTGACGCACACACACTCTCGCGAATCGGCAGCCGGAATCGGACTCGCAACCTATCGCGGTGACGCACTCCTAGACGTGTGGTTCCCCGAGCCTGTTCTCGACCCAACTCCGGCTTCCGTGCCCGGCATCGACACGGCTATTCGCGCCGATGACGTGCGGGGCCTGCATACCAAAACTATTCGCGTCGTCATCGACGATCTGGCGCAGGCGCCCGCTGATGCGGCCGATGCCTATCTGAGATTGCACTTACTGTCGCACCGACTCGTGCAGCCTCGAACAATCAACCTTGATGGCATTTTCGGCCTCCTGCCGCTGAATGCCTGGACCTCCCTGGGACCGGTGGCACCGGATGATTTAGCCAACACCACCCTTCGAGCGCGGAGCCATGGCGTTCACCTCACAGTCTTTGGTGTTGATCGCTTTCCCCGCATGATCGACTACGTCGCACCCACCGGTGTCCGCATCGCAGATGGCGACCGGGTTCGGCTAGGTGCGCACCTGGCCGCAGGAACGGTCATCATGCATGAGGGGTTCGTGAACTTCAATGCCGGGACCCTGGGCACATCGATGGTCGAAGGTCGAATTTCCGCAGGGGTCGTTGTGGGTGACGGATCGGATATCGGGGGTGGTGCCTCCATCATGGGCACCCTGTCTGGTGGGGGTCAAGAGGTCATCACCGTTGGCGAGCAATGCTTGATCGGTGCCAACGCCGGAATCGGCATCAGTCTCGGTGACCGATGCATTGTCGAGGCTGGCGCCTACATCACCGGAGGCTCGCTGCTGACACTTCCCGATGGCCGCGTCGTCAAGGCGCGGGAGGTCTCCGGCGTCGACGATCTACTGTTTCGCCGTCATTCCGTCTCCGGTGCACTCCAGGCACTGCCTCGCACCGGCGATTGGGGTGGGCTGAACTCAGCGTTACACACAAACGCCTAGCGGGTCCGGTGCCTAACGCGCTTCTAGGGCCACGTAGTCGCGCATCGGTTCGCCCACGTACACCTGACGAGGGCGACCGATCTTGGTCGTGGGGTCGTCGATCATTTCGCGCCACTGCGCGATCCAGCCGGGTAGCCGACCCAGGGCGAACAAGACGGTGAACATCCGCGGCGGAAAGCCCATCGCCTTGTAAATCAACCCGGTGTAGAAGTCGACATTCGGGTAGAGCCGACGAGACACGAAGAAGTCATCAGCCAACGCGACCTCTTCGAGACGCAAGGCAATATCTAGCAGTGGATCCTTTACCTGCAATGCCTCAAAGGTCTCATAGGCGGCCTTTTTTACGATGGCCGCCCGCGGATCGTAGTTCTTGTACACCCGATGCCCAAAGCCCATCAGCTTCACGCCGTCCTCGCGGTTTTTCACCTGGCGAATGAAGGTGTTGACACCGCCGCCTGATGCATGGATCCCCTCGAGCATCTCCAGCACCGCCTGATTGGCTCCGCCATGAAGCGGACCGAACAACGCGTTGATGCCCGCCGACACGGAGGCGAACATATTGGCATGCGAGGAGCCCACCAGCCGCACCGTTGAGGTGGAGCAGTTTTGTTCATGATCGGCGTGGAGCAACAACAACATGTTGAGTGTGCGCGAGACAACCGGATTGATCTCGTAATCCTCCGCAGGAACACCGAAGGTCATGCGCAGGAAGTTATCGACGAACCCGAGTGAATTATCCGGATACAAAAAGGGCTGGCCGACCGACTTCTTGTAGGCATACGCGGCGATGGTGGGCATTTTTGCCAGCAGCCGGATGGTCGAGATTTCGACCTGCTCGGGATCAAATGGATCGAGAGCATCTTGATAGAAGGTCGACAGCGCCGAAACCGCCGAAGACAACACCGGCATCGGATGAGCATCCGGTGGAAATCCATCAAAGAAACGTCGCAGGTCTTCGTGCAGCATCGTGTGGCGTTTGATGTTCGACTTGAACTCGCCGAGCGCCTCTGGCGTGGGCAATTCGCCGTAAATCAACAGGTAGGCAGTCTCCAAGAACGTGGATTGCTCCGCCAATTGTTCGATCGGATAGCCGCGGTATCGCAAGATGCCCTTGTCGCCGTCGATGTACGTCACCGACGATGAACAGGCCGCCGTGTTGACGAAGCCGTGATCGAGCGTGACGTGACCGGTGGTGGATAACAGCGGAGCGATGTTGTAGCCATCTTCGCCGATGGTGGCGTGGACTTCGGGAAGGTCAAGGCTTCCACCCGGGTAGTTCAAGACCGCATCGGTCACGCGGGACCTCCTTTGGTGAGCCCCGGTTAGGGCTTGGTCATTGGCCCGGATGTGGGCACTCGATCGCTTTTGCACCAATACCGTACCTAGGTCCGGCATCGCCCCTGGCATGAACCCTACCCACGGCCACCGAGGCGCTCGGCAGCACGGTCAATGACCACGTCTGGGGCTGTGAGACACACGCGGACGTGTTCGGCACCGACGCTGCCGTAGAAGTCCCCGGGTGTGACCAGGATTCCTTCGGCCGCCAGCGCAGCCGCAGTTTGCCAGCAATTTTCCCCACGCGTGGCCCACAGGTACAGGCCTGCCTGACTGTGATCGATCCGAAAACCATTGCCCTGCAGGGCTGTGCGCAGGATGGCCCTGCGATGCAGATAGACCTCTCGTTGACGTTGCACATGCTCGTCATCATTGAGAGCGGCGACGGCCGCAGCCTGAATCGGCGAGGGCACCAGCAATCCCAGATGCTTGCGCACCTGCAAGATCTGCGTCACCAACGCCTGATCGCCGGCCAGAAATCCGAATCGGTAACCCGCCATGTTCGACCGCTTCGACAGCGAATGCAGGCTGATAACGCCCTGCCGATCTGTGCCGCACACCTTGGGGTGCAGCATCGACACGTGCTCACCTTCCCAGGCAAACTCCGCGTAACACTCATCAGATGCCACGACGGCACCAGCCTCGCGGGCGGCGGTGAGAAGCGCCCGCTGTTCGGCGGCCGTATGCATGCCGCCGGTGGGGTTACTCGGTGAATTGATCCAGACCAACGACGCACCGGCGATGTCGTCCACGTCATCGCTCACGACCACCTGACACCCAGCAAGACGAGCACCCACGTCGTAGGTGGGGTAGGCCAGCGTGGGAATCACGACGCGATCATCAGGCCCGAGCCCGAGCAGGGTCGGCAGTAGAGCCACCATCTCCTTGGACCCGATACTGGGAATGATGCGGTCAGCGTCGGTCAGGACTACATCGAGGCTGCGGGCCAACCAGTCAGCCGCAGCAGCGCGAACGGCATCGGAGCCGACCGTCGTGGGGTATCCCGGCGCATCCGCGGCCTGACACAGGTCATGTTGGGCCATGCGTGGCGTGGGATCAACCGGCGTGCCGATGGTCAGATCGGCGATCCCACGTGGGTGGGCCTGCGCGGTAGCAACCAGCGGCGCTAAGCGGTCCCAGGGAAAGTCCGGCAGCGAGTGCGACCGAGCCGGAATCAGTTGTCTACTTCCTTGGCCGGCACAAGGGTCACGATGCCGACATCAAAGGGCTGAGCGCCCAGCTTTGCCGCGCCCCCGGGTGACCCGAGGTCGGCGAAGAACTCAGCGTTCGCAGCCGTGTAATCACTCCATTCATCAGGCACATCATCTTCATAGAAGATCGCCTCGACCGGACACACCGGCTCGCAAGCGCCGCAGTCCACGCATTCGTCTGGCTGGATGTAGAGCATGCGTTCGCCCTCATAAATGCAGTCAACCGGACATTCCTCAATGCAGGACTTGTCCTTGATATCGACACACGGAAACGCGATGACGTAGGTCACCTGGCTTGAGTCCCTTCACGCATTGTTCCGGGGCGGACTTCCCGCCCCGGGGTTCACGCTACAACGGAAGGTTCAACCGCGACGTTCTCACCCTGCGCCCCGTCAGAGTCCCCGTCTTCTTCGGGCGCCGGTGGGTCAGGTTCACTCGTCGGCTCGGGAGTTTGGGTTTCCTCGTCCTTGCTGTCTTCCTCGTTCTTTTCTTCGTCTTTTTCTTTTGGCTTCTCCCCGCAGATTACTCGCGGCGAGGGGCTGTAGTCGGTGGTAAAGGTTTCACGTGCGACCTCCTCGGTGCCCTGGTAAAAGACGCGGTCCACGTCAATGGTGAAGCCCTGGGTACCCGATTGCGCGGCACAGCGATCGGAGTTGTTGTAAATCGTGCTGAAATTAGTGACGCCGTAGCGCTGGCCAACCTCGGCCTCAATATCGGTGTACTCCTTGGTGCCGTACATCGTCACGGTCATCGATGTAGGTGTGGTGCTCGCCACGATGAAGACGCCGTAGGGGGTGTTGTTGCGGAACTTCATGTCGAAGTAGTCCCACGCAACCGTCGCTTCGAGTCCGGGCACATAGCGAGAGATGTAAATCGAATGTGCTCGTACCTCGACAGGCTCAAGGCCGGCGTAGAAAGCTGCCGACCACATCGTTGTGGTCGCCGCTGAGATGCCACCACCGAGCGCTTTGTCGAATACACCCCCGGCGCCAATGACATAGCCCTCCATGTAGCCGTCGACCGGGTCACGGTTCTCTGTCGTGTCATTCATCGAAAACGTGTCACCAGGCAGCAGTAACGTTCCGTTGATGTATTCGGCGGCCAGCGCAAGATTGTGTTCCATGTATGGCGCGTAAGACACCTGCTGGGTAAAGCTAGAGATCTCTTCGACCACTCCCAGTGTTCGGGCGTCTGCGGTGGTGATGCTCGGGTCACGAACCGTGATGGGTGCGGTCGTCACCCGTTCGGCGCCCGTAAGGTCCAATACAGAGTCAACGGCGGCGGCCAGATCGTCATCAGCCACGCCCTCACCGACCTTCGAGGGCACAACTGCCGGAGTCCCGTTCACGATTTGGAAGGTGGCGTTATTACCCGGAGTTTCGATCGGAGCCAACTGATCGGCGATCGACTTGTATAGCTTCGATCCGTTCAACACATGTCCGAACTCACCGTCTACCGCTTCGAAGCTCAAAGATTTGGCGATGACCTCAGGGGTTACCTCGGCCGTGACCGAACCCGCGCTCACCTGCACCGGACCTGAGACCGCATTGGTCGCGATGCCGTCACGTATAGCGATGGCCTGCTCTTCACTCACAGAGGGCGGTATCGGGACCTCGGGCAGGCTCACCGCGCCACCGCCAGTCAAGTAAGCATCTGCCAAGAGGTCTACCGCAGCGTCGATATCGACCGTACGGCCATCCTCGCCGGGCTCCAGAACAGGCTGAAGGCCCTCATAGGTCAGCGTCGGTTCGACCGGTTCGGTCTCCACGGTGCTGGCGAACTCCAGCAGGTTTTCGCCCAGCAGTTTCTCGTCAATGACAACAATCGGGTCGGCCGGAACCGGACCAAATAAGCGCTGCACCATGGCAAAGGGGTTGTACAGGCGGCCGCTAGCGGCCGAAACGGTGGCGGCCGCATCGAAGCGGAGCCCAAATTCAGCCGGGGATGCGTCGGTGGCGGACTCATAGGCGGTGATCTCGAGAGATTCATCGGCCATAGGTGCCAGTTCGGTGTTCAGCACATCGATCGCGGCAGATTGGGACAGGCCACCGATTTGAACGCCGAGCACGGTCGTATTGGCCGGAACGTCGCCGGCCGAGCCCACGAGCATGCCCGAGTAGAACGCTGCGGCCCCCGCTAGGACGCCACCGGTGATCAACAGCGTTCGCCGGGAGCCGGTGCCCCCAAAGGACCACCGCCGCTCGGACGAGTCGGTGCCGTCCGGTGTTTCCGGGTAACTCACGCTGCTCCTTAGCGACGGGCTCGTATTGTCGTTACTACTGATTGTCATTACTACTGATTGCCATTACTACTGATTGCCACTACTACTGACGCTCCATGGTAAGCAATGGATCCATCTAATGCGCGCAGGCGCGCATTGATGACCGGTCCCCTCTAGGAACCGTCGTGGGCGCTCATCCGCGCGGCCAGCATCGACTGGGTCGCCGGCCGTACCGTGGCAGCGGCTGAACCCAGCACCACCCCGACCAGCAGATAGGTGAGTTGCCGCCCACCGGTGGTGATGATCAGGTCACCCGACCACGGTGTCTTGGTGGCAAATCCGATCGTCACGAACAACCAACCCACGAACAGGGCACTGCCGGCCCAGCGCGTTCGGGTTGCGTTCACCGCGAGCCGAATGGCCAAAACGACGACACCGAGCATGAAAATCACGCCCCACGGGATCGAGACGCCAAAAAGCGGGGTACGAGCCGCCTGAACGAAGGCTCCTACCGTGCCCACGGCCAGACCGAGGATGAAACTGACCAACGATGCCAGGTAGGGACCTCTTGACGTCGTGCTCACAAGATCCCGGCGAATAAATCGGTCTCGCGCCCGTCGGCAGGATGCGTGGATTCACCCGTTAGGGGCTCGGTGCGGGAGTAAACGAGTCGGAAATATTCCGTTCCCATCATCTGACGGCCGACCCCATCGGCGAGGGCGAAAAACCCGCCATCGGTGGTCACCTGGGTCGCGTGCTCGCGGAGGGCAGACATTTTGCGGTCTAGGTAGTCCGCGCCCTCCACCTGGGTGGTCACCAACTCATCGGCGATCGCAAATGGGGTGTTATCAGGATCAATATCGGCAAAGCCCGAGGTATCGCCAGCCGCCTTGAGGGCCGCCACCCCCTCGACCAAGACCGATCGCGGGAATGCGGTCCAATAGAACTTGCTGATACTCCACGGCTCACCAAGATCCGGCCGGAATCCCGGTGCCTGCGCCAACGCCGCAGCGTACGTGGTCACTCGATGCGCCTGAATGTGATCGGGGTGTCCATAGCCGCCGAACTCGTCATAGGTCACCAATACCTGCGGTCGCCGATCACGAATTAGGCCAACCAGATCTGTGGCTGCCTCGAGCAGGTCGGCATTCATGAACGCCTGCGGATGGTCGTTGCTAGGGGTTTCGACCATGCCTGAATCCCGGTACTTACCGGGTGCCCCCAGCAGTTGCCAGTCGGCAATTCCGAGCACCGTCATCGCCGCGGCCAATTCGGTGTGGCGATGAGGCCCAAGAGCGTCGGTGTCGGCTGCGGCGAGGTGCGCCAAGTCCGGCACCAAGACCTCACCCTCTTCACCGAGTGTGCAGGTCACCAGGGTTACCGCGACGCCTTCCTCGACGTAGCGGGCCATGGTGGTCCCGGTGCCGATAATTTCGTCATCGGGATGGGCATGCACGATCATCAGCCGGCGCTCAAGCATGTGTGCCACCCTACCCGCGCCCATCGCCCCAACTTTGGGCACATTGCGTCATGCCACGGCGCCTTTCACCCGAACTTCGACTCAGGCCAGATGACCTATCCCCCAAGATGTGTACATGACCCCTGCGGCTGCTCGCCTCGACTCGGACTTTCCACGCCAACGCGCCCGCACCCGTGGATTTCGCTCCGGAGCGCCTCGCCAACCCACGTTGTCTCCCGATGCCGACCGCCTGGTCTTTTGCCGCAGCAATGCCGGTGATGATGCGTTAACGCACCTGTGGGTTGCCGACCTGACGACGCCCGAGGAGCCGGTCGAACGTCGAGTCGCAGACGCTGGCGCGCTGATCGGCTCGGCAGCAACGTCTGTTCCGCCCGCAGAACTCGCACGCCGCGAACGCATGCGCGAAACAAGCGACGGCATCACGTCTTACACCGTAGATTCGGCCGTCACCAAGGCCGTCTTCATCCTCAATGGTCAGATTTACGTGGTGGCATTGGACGACCCCGCAGCGCAACCAATACCTGTTTCGAGCAACGGTCCGGCGATCGACGCGCGCCTGAGCCCAGACGGCATGCGAATCGGCTATGTGTGCGATCGCGCCCTGCATGTCGTATCGCTCGACACGGCTGAACAGGTAACGCTCATGCAGCCCGATGGCGAGCATGACTCATGGGGACTAGCAGATTTTATTGCAGCAGAAGAGTTTTCTCGAGTGCGGGGCTGGTGGTGGCTAGCCGATAGCAGCGGAGTGATCGCGCAGCATGTGGATGAATCCCCCGTCGACACATGGTGGATTTCCGATCCTGCTGAGCCGTCGAACCAGCCACGCCAGCACCGGTATCCAGCCGCAGGGCGCCCTAACGCCACAACACGACTGCAGATCGCGACCCTCGCAGGCGAACACCACAGCATCGATTGGGACCACGATGAATTCGAGTACCTGACCAACGTGAACGTGAGTCCACACGGTCAGGTACTCGTAAGTCTGCTGTCACGGGATCAACGTCGCCAACGAGTACTGCGACTCGATTTCGACTCATCAGATACGGGTTCGTTGCAGACACAGGTCATCCGCGAACACACCGACGATTGCTGGGTCGACGTGTTTCCCGGCAGTCCCGCACTGACCCACGACGGTGCACTTGTTGAAATTGTGCGTGATACCGCAACCGACACCAACCGGCTCACCCGCAACGGCACCTTCATGAGTCCAGGAGGGCTCAACGTTCGCTCCATCACGGAAGTCACAAACGCGGGTGTCCTCGTGCAAGGGTCTATCGACCCTACGCAGGAGATTCCGTATCTGGTCACCGATAACGCCGTCATCCCGCTCGTATCACGTGGGGTGGCGTCTGCGCGCATGTCAGGTTCAATCGCCGTGTGCACTCACACAGGCATCTCGCAGTTGACCAGCACAATGTCGGTGTGTCGCATCACGACGCCCTCCGGTGACGTACCTGACATCACTCCCGTCGCCACCATCCGATCGCATGCCCAACAACCTGAACTGAGACTAAACGTGCACGTGATCGCACCGCCTGAAAGCCAACTGCCGATAGCCGTCGTGTGGCCTCAAGGACATGTGCCGGGCACCAAGAAGTTGCCCATTCTCCTTGCCCCGTACGGCGGACCGCACGCACGGCGCGTACTCGACGCGGGTGTCGCCTACGCAACAGATCAATGGTGGGCCAACCAGGGCTACTGCGTTGTCATCATTGACGGCCGCGGCACTCCCGGTCGCGGTCCGGCTTGGGAAAGAACCGTGCAGGGCGATCTCGCCAATCCGGTACTCGACGATCAAATCACCGGGCTCGATGCGGTTCTTGCCACCTATCCTGACGACCTGGACGCTGATCGTGTGGGAATCCACGGATGGTCCTTTGGCGGCTACCTCGCTGCCCTGGCGGTGCTGCAAAGACCCGATCGCGTGCATGCAGCTGTGGCCGGAGCCCCCGTTACACAGTGGCGTCTCTACGACACGGCATACACCGAGCGCTACCTAGGCGACCCTCGTGACAACGCCGCCGCATACGACTCAGCATCACTTGTGAACCAGGCTCCCGCACTTTCTCGCCCGTTGCTGCTGGTACACGGGCTTGCTGATGACAACGTCGTTGTCGCTCATACTTTGCAGCTATCAGCAGCACTCTTGGCGGCGGGTCGAAATCACGATGTGCTGCCGCTGTCGGGAGTAACTCACATGACCCCCCAGGAAGTAATCGCCGAGAACCTTCTGTTGGCGCAGCGAGATTTTCTCAACGGGCACCTACACAAAGCCTCATTGACTACTTCCGGCGCGAGCGAACCTTCGCCCTTTCGGTAGCCGGCAGCACTGTTGTGCGAATCCGGATATCAGCCGGCGTGATCTCGACGCATTCATCCTCGCGACAAAACTCAAGTGCCTGCTCAAGAGAGATATTCCGGTGCGGAATGAGCGGAATCAACACATCGCCCGTAGCCGAACGCATGTTGGTGAGTTTCTTTTCCTTGGTGGGGTTGACATCAAGGTCGTCGGCTCGTGAGTTCTCGCCGACGATCATGCCCTCATAGACCTCGGTACCTGGGCCCACAAACAGGGTGCCGCGCTCTTGCAGGTTCGAGAGCGCAAAACCCGTTGTGGCGCCGCGGCGATCGGCCACGAGTGATCCAGTGGGTCGAGTGCGCAGTTCGCCGTACCAAGGCTCGTATCGATCAAAGACATGGTGCAGCAGCCCGGTACCACGCGTCTCCGTCAGGAACTCGGTGCGGAACCCGATAAGCCCACGCGCAGGCACCAGGTATTCCATGCGCACCCAACCCGTGCCGTGATTGACCATTTGCTCAAGGCGACCCTTGCGTAGAGCCATGAGCTGTGTGACAACACCTAAATAATCATCAGGCACGTCGATGCTGAGCCGCTCGACGGGCTCATGGACCTTTCCGTCGATCATGCGGGTGACCACCTGCGGCTTGCCGACGGTTAATTCAAACCCTTCCCGGCGCATGATCTCGACCAGAATCGCCAGTTGAAGCTCACCTCTGCCCTGCACCTCCCAGGTGTCGGGCCGCTCGGTTGCCATCATGCGGATGCTCACGTTGCCGATGAGTTCAGCTTCCAACCGTGTCTTGACCAGTCGCGCCGTGAGTTTGGTGCCGCTCGTACCGGCCAACGGTGAGGTATTGATACCAACGGTCATCGAGATACTCGGTTCATCGACGGTAATGACCGGCAGCGGGATCGGATTCTCCGGATCGGCCAGCGTCTCCCCGATCGTAATGTCGGGCAAACCGGCAACCGCGATGATGTCGCCGGGACCGGCGGAGTCAGTGGGCACACGATCAAGTGCCTGAGTAATGAGTAGTTCAGCGATACGTGCTCGCTGCACTGAGCCGTCAGCACGACACCAGGCCACGGACTGGCCCTTGGAGATCGTGCCCTCGTGCACGCGACACAGCGCCAAACGCCCCAGGTAGGGGGATGCGTCCAGGTTTGTGACGTGGGCCTGAAGCGGTGCG
>JAFMCH010000006.1 GCA_017857875.1 Actinomycetota bacterium
GCGGGTTAGCCCCTGCCACGAGCCGGCGAAGGTCTCGCGAAGCCGCGGGTCGGTGGTGACCGGCAGACCCGCCGCGATCGACAGCGCCTCCGCGGTGGATCTGGTGCGTTGCAGATCTGACGACACGATGACGGTGGGCCCTAACCGTGCCAGAACCTCGGCCGCACGAGCCGCCTGCTCTTGGCCGACATGATCAAGGGGAACATCAGACTGGCCTTGAAATCGATGCTCGGCGTTCCATGCCGTTCGCCCGTGACGCCACAGCACAAGACGTCGCATCAGCGAATCACTTGACTATTCGCGGCATCACTCGAATCATCGGTTTCAGGTAATCCGAGTGGAATAGCCGGACAGTCCTTCCACAGTCGCTCAAGCGCATAGTGAAAGCGCTCTTCGGCAAGCTGCACGTGCACGACGACATCACCGTAGTCGAGCAATACCCAGCGTCCTTCGGCTTCGCCCTCGCGTCTCAGGGGTTTTTCGCCTAGTGGCGCGGAAGCCTGTTCAATGGAATCAACAATCGCGCGTACCTGCCGCTCATTTGCACCCGAACACAGGAGAAAAACATCGGTGATAACGACCTGCTCGCTCACGTCAAGGGCAACGATGTCGGTAGCCAACTTGTCCGAGGCCGCTTTCGCTGCGGCGATAGTGAGGCGAATCGCATCTTGCGACGCAGTCATCGGGTGACGCTCGTGGTGTCATCTGATGACACGTCAACGGCTACGGGCTCGGTCTTAAAGTCTGCAAACATAGCCCTTACCGTACGGGACCCTCGCTCGGTCACCACAGAAGCGGGCGACGACCCACCTCGAATGAGGGCAACTTCGACGAAAACCTGCATGTCGCTTGCCCCGGCCATGCCCGCACGTGCTTGCGAAAAAACGTCGATCAGGGTCTCCGTTGTGGTCGTGCTTGGCGCAAGAGATCCAAGATTGGTAAACAACTGTCGCAGCCGCTCAGGCGTGGCCGGTAGTCGGCGCAGAGTCTCAGCAAACACGGCCGCAAAGCGTTGCAGGGTCATTGATTCGTCCTCACCCGGGCCACGCAAAGTTGCATAGTCGGCACCGGTGATCCCATTGAGGCGCTGCCAACCACTCCGCACAACCAGCGGAAGTTCACCCTCCGGACGTGGTATGAACAGTTGATTCGGCACGTTGATCCACACTCCACCCACGGCATCAATGAGCCCGGCGAAGGCCAGTCGATCTAACGTAAGTCCGCCATCAATACTCAAATCAAACTCGGCTTCAAGGGCCACCACCGCAGCACGGGTATCGGGTTGCTGCGGGGTGCGACCCAAAGTCACGCTCACCTCGCCCGATTCGCCAGGCACCAACACACTGCCGGGTAGATATGCCAGACGCGGGGAGCGCTTTGCCGGCTGCGGTGGCACTCCGATCAAGACATTGTCGATCGCATAGTCGGCCTCGTTGAGCACCTGGACGACGAGGAGACCGGGCTGCTGGTCGGGCACTTGCGATGTACTAGGTGCTGGTCCGGGATCGCTTCCGTCCGCGGCCGTACAGGCCCCCAGTGCTAAAGCAGCCGCAATGAACACGCTGCCGACAACGCCTCGGCCGGCCAACCAGGTCGGCGGTTGTCCAGCCTGTCTTGCTCGTGTCACCTTCAGGGTGTTTCCAAAGTCCGGTAAAGGCCACGCTTATCGATGTAACTGCCAACGCCCGCAGGCACCAGGTAGTCGATCGGCGCGCCGCGGGCAACGCGGGCCCGACAGTCGCTCGAGGAGATCGCTAGCGCCGGCACTTCAAACAAGGTTGCCTGACCAGGAGGAAGACCGGGATCAGACAGGGGATGGCCTGGGCGTGTAACCCCGACCAGATGAGCATGCTCGATGACCTCATCGGTGCGAGCCCAGTTGAGGATGTCTGCGAGCGCATCGGCTCCGGTGATGAAGAACAATTCAGTGTCCGCAGCGTTGGCACGCCGTAAGTCCTTGAGCGTGTCGGCCGTATAGGTCGGACCCGGACGATCAATGTCTACCCGGCTGACGCTGAAGCGCTGGTCAGCCGCCGTGGCGATCACGGTCATCAAGTACCGATCTTCGGCTTCAGACACCGCACGGTGCTGTTTTTGCCACGGCCGACCGGTCGGGACGAACAGCACGTTAGACAATCCAAAATGATGGGCCACCTCAGATGCGGCTACCAGGTGACCGAAGTGAATCGGATCGAAGGTCCCGCCCATAACGCCAAGCCTCATGGCTGTGGATGCCCTATCGATCGACGTTAATCATCCACGTGACGAACAACAACAACAACAACACACCAAGGCCGACGGCACCGAAGACATACGGTGACAGGTGTCCTCCTTCAGCCGTAGCACCCTCGGCAGCATTTGCGACGGCAAGCACCACACTCATGGAGCCCCTCACCTTCGAGTATTGAGACCACGCGCACACACAGCGCTAGATCGCTGAAGCCATCATCCTAGCTGTGACCGCTAAGGACGCGTATGACCCGCACCGGAGACAATATACGTGGACGAGGTCAGCTCGGGTAGCCCCATGGGGCCGCGGGCGTGCAGTTTCTGGGTGGAGATGCCGATTTCGGCCCCAAAACCGAACTCACCGCCGTCGGTAAATCGCGTTGAAGCATTGACCATGATCGCAGCCGAATCCACCCCCGCGATGAATTCGTTGATGGCCGTAGCCGAATCGCTCACGATGGCCTCGGTATGGCCAGACGACCATCGCCGGATGTGAGCGATGGCGGCGGGTAAATCGGCAACGACGCCCGCGGCAATGTCCAGTGAGTAATACTCCGCGGCCCAGTCGGCCGCGGTGGCAACGGGCACCTCAATCCCAGCCTTGGCACCTGCGGCAACGAAATCAGCATCACCATGAATTGTGACGCCAGACGCTGCAAGCGCCGTAATAATGCGTGGCAGGAAACTTGCGAGGATGTCTTGGTGCACCAGCAGTGTTTCGGCTGCGTTGCAGACACTCACACGCTGCGTTTTCGAATTCAGCACGATGTTCACCGCCATGTCGATGTCCGCGGCCGCATCAACATAGACGTGACAGTTGCCGATGCCAGTCTCGATAACCGGAACCGTCGCACCTTCCACAACCCGACGAATCAAGCTCTCACCCCCACGCGGGATCACCACATCAACAAGCCCGCGGGCGGTCATGAGGTGGTCGACACTGGCGTGGGTCTCACCAGGCACTAACGCAATAGCATCGCGCGGAACCCCAGATGCGGCTAGGGCCGACTGCATCACCTCGACCAGGGCAGCATTCGTGTCGCGCGCAGATGACGATCCCCTCAGCAGGGCCGCGTTACCACTCTTAAGACACAACACGGCAGCATCGACGGTGACATTAGGTCGAGCTTCATAGATCATGCCCACGACGCCCAGCGGTACGCGAACCTGGCGAACCTGAAGGCCATTGGCCAGGGTGTATCCACGCACGACGTCGCCAACTGGATCAGGAAGTTCAATCACCTCAACAACTGCATCGGCAATCGCCCTAATGCGCATAGGGGTCAACGTGAGTCGATCAATCAACGACGCATCAACACCATCGGCAACGGCTCGAGCAATGTCACCTTCATTAACTCGCGCCAACTGATCTGCATTATCGCGTAGGGCTTGGGCAATCCGCCCCAGCGCGTCGTCTTTAACGGCCCGCGTCAACTGCCGAACCGTCGCTGCTGCATCTTGAGAACGACGGGCAACATCGAGTACTTCTTCGCGATCACTATTCACCGCTGCCTCCATCATCAGGGCACCAAGGGCAATAAAATAAGATCGTCTCGATGAATAACCTCACGCTCATATTCACGTCCGAGCTCTCGAGACAGGTCACGGGTGGAGCGGCCCAACAGGCCCGGCAACTCCTGGGCGTCATAGTTCACGAGGCCACGAGCAATGACTTGCCCGCTGGCATCGACCACATCGACGGGATCACCGGCCATAAAACTACCTGCCACATGGGTGATGCCGGCGGGGAGAAGTGACGCGCGTTTTCCAACGACCGCTTGCACCGCCCCAGAATCTAAGTGCACCTGCCCCATAGGAGTGCTCGCATGCGCCAGCCACAGCAGGCGGGTACGCGTACGGCGACCGGTTGCATGAAACACCGTGCCAACGTTAGCGTGCGAAAGAGCATCACCGGCTGAGTCAAATCGAGCAATGAGCGTGGGAATACCAGCCATTGATGCGATTCGGGCCGCATCTACTTTCGTAGTCATACCGCCCAAACCGACCCCAGCAGAACCGATACCACCGATACGCACGTTAAGAAGATCATCATCACCAAGCACTTCTACGATCAACCGGCTGCCACCTTGGGCTGGAGGACCGTCGTACAACCCGTCAACGTCAGACAGCAGCAGCAGCGCATCGGCGTGAATCAGTTGAGCCACCAGCGCGGCGAGACGATCGTTGTCCCCAACTCTGATCTCAGCCGTGGCTACCGTGTCATTTTCATTAACAAGCGGAATCGCGCCCATCTCAAGGAGGCGATTAAGAGTCCGCTGAGCATTGCGGTAATGACTACGTCGGGTCATGTCATCAGCGGTAAGCAACACCTGCCCGACGGTGAATCCGTGCCGGTTGAAGGCTTCGGTGTAGCGGGCCAGGAGCAATCCCTGTCCGACACTTGCTGAGGCCTGCTGGGTTGTCAGGTCTCGCGGTCGCTTGGACAATCCTAATTGGGGGAACCCGGTAGCGATGGCCCCGCTGGACACCACGACCACCTGACTGCCAGATAATCGCCGTGCCGCAATCGAGTCGACCAGCCGCTCGATTCGGTGCGAGTCAAGGCCACCGCCATCGCGAGTCAGCGATGAGGACCCGATTTTGACCACGATCCGCCGAGCAGTTGCGATCACAGAGCGAACATCAGTGCTTGTCATGACGGTCTCAGCCGATCATCGAGCCCCCGCGGCCCACTACCTCCAGCACCCACGGAAATTGTTGGTTCCCAGTCGAAAATCACTGCCGAATCGACCGGCCCGACCACCACCGTCGAGCCTGCCCGTGCCCCCGCCTCCCACAGCGCCTGCTCAACGCCCAAACGGGCGAGCCGATCGCTGAGATAACCCACGGCCTCTTCATTAGCGAAGTTCGTCTGACGCACCCATCTTTCGGGACGATGGCCGCGAACGCGATACACAGTCTCGCCCGTGTCCTGGTCGACCTCACATGCCACGTCAAATCCCGCATCATCTACGGCAACGGGATTAATAACGATTCGCGCCGGCGCCACCACGACCGCCGCACGATGCTTGGCCACCTCCTGGGCCATAGCAAACATCAACGGCCGCAAACCCTCTCGACTAGCCGCAGACACCGGATATGCAGCCAACCCACGCTCATGCAAGAGCGGCATCACCATCTCCGCCATCACCCGACCATCGGGAACATCAATCTTGTTCAACGCGACAATGCGCGGCCGATCAGCCAACCCGCCATAAGCGGCAAGTTCGGTCTCGATGCGATCAAGGTCAGCAAGCGGTTCACGATCACTTTCCAATGCAGCGCAGTCAATAACGTGAACGAGAACCGAGCAGCGCTCCACATGCCGGAGAAACTCCAACCCCAAACCTTTGCCCTGGCTAGCACCGGGAATAAGACCCGGCACGTCAGCCACCGTAAAGACCGAGTCACCAGCGGACACGACACCCAGATTGGGCACCAGCGTGGTGAAGGGATAGTCAGCAATTTTCGGGCGAGCAGCAGACAGGGCAGCAATCAAACTGGACTTTCCCGCGCTAGGGAATCCCACCAGCGCTACATCGGCAACCGTCTTAAGCTCCAGTGTTACCTCGCAGGTCTCACCGGGCTCACCCAGCAGTGCAAACCCCGGGGCCTTGCGTCGCGGCGACGCAAGCGCGGCATTGCCTAGACCGCCTCGCCCCCCGCGAGCCAACACATAACTCACCCCGGCACCGGTGAGGTCGGCGAGGACAACTCCCTGGGAATTCTTAATGACCGTTCCATCAGGCACTGCGAGCGTGACGTCTTGCCCATCGGCACCGCTTCGATGTGAGCCTTGACCCGGCTTGCCCGATGTTGCCCGCTGATGGGGGCGATGATGTAACGCCAATAGGGTGGTCACCGAAGGATCTACCGTCGCGATGACGTTGCCGCCGCGTCCTCCATTGCCCCCATCGGGACCCCCGAGGGGCTTGAATTTCTCGCGAAGGACACTCGAACATCCGTGGCCGCCGTCGCCGGCCGTGGCATAGACGGTGACCTCATCAACGAATGTGGTCATCAGTCAGTCCTCACCAGCCTGGCCTAACCGCGATGCCTCTCGTCCGGCATCGATTGCGTGGTTAAGCCTCAGGAACGATGCTCACGACGCGACGTCCGCGTGCGGAGCCAAACTCAACTCGCCCGGGGCTGAGGGCAAAGAGTGTGTCGTCCTTGCCCCGACCCACGTTCGTGCCAGGGTGAAAGTGCGTGCCGCGCTGGCGGACGATGATCTCACCGGCATTAACGACCTGGCCGCCGAACCGCTTTACGCCGAGGCGCTGAGCGTTGGAGTCACGTCCGTTTCGGGTGCTTGATGCACCTTTCTTATGAGCCATGGGTCACTTCCCAGCGCTGGAGGAGATGGAGGTGACCTTCACACGAGTGAGCTCCTGACGGTGCCCCATCCGGCGACGGTAACCAGTCTTGTTCTTGTAGCGGATGATACGAATCTTAGGTCCACGCTCGTGGTTGAGCACCTCAGCGTCGACCGCTACGCCAGCAAGGGCAGCAGCGTCGGTCGTTAAGACACCACCATCAACAACGAGAACGGCGGGCAGCGACACGGTGGTGCCCGGCTCAGCCTGCACCCGGTCCATGACGACTACATCGCCAATTTCGACCTTTTCTTGCCGACCTCCGGCGCGGACAATGGCGTACACGAGGACTCCTCAGTAGATCTGGGGCCCTAGCACTGTTCCTCAGTGGGGCCGACGGGTAAGAGTACCCCAGGGGTGTGGGCAGGTTGGTGCCCACCCCTGGGGCCAGAGATTTAGGAACTTGCCGCCACGACGTCAGCCGGATCGACACCTTTGCCCTTGCGGCGTCCGGCCGTTGGCTGCGGCGCGGCCTCAGGCTTGTCAGACACGGCCGGCAACGGCTGAGGATGCAAGGAGACATGGGCACCGCGACCGCCACAGGACTCACACGTGGTGGAGAAGGCTTCGATCAAGCCCTGACCAATGCGCTTACGGGTCATTTGAACCAGGCCCAGCGAGGTAACCTCCGCTACCTGATGTTTGGTGCGGTCGCGCCCCAGACATTCGATCAATCGACGCAGGACGAGATCTCGATTGCTCTCCAAGACCATGTCGATGAAGTCGACCACGATGATGCCGCCGATATCGCGCAACCGCAGTTGACGGACGATCTCTTCGGCCGCCTCCAGGTTGTTCTCCGTAACAGTCTGCTCCAGGTTGCCGCCCTGGCCGGTGAACCGACCCGTGTTGACGTCTACGACGGTCATCGCCTCGGTGCGATCAATCACCAGTGATCCACCCGAGGGCAACCAGACCTTGCGATCTAGGGCCTTAGTCAGTTGCTCCTCAACGCGGTATTCGGTGAACAGATCCGTGGGTGACGCCCACGAGTCGATCTTGGTGGCCAGTTCCGGGGCTACACCGGCGACGTACTCATCCACACTGGCGCGCAATTGCGACCCAGAGATGACCATGCGCGTGAAATCCTCGTTGAAGATGTCGCGAATGACTTTGATGGCAAGGTCGGGCTCGGCTGAAATGATACTCGGCGGCGAAGCCGTCTTTTGCTTGGCTTGGATGTCTTCCCACTGCTCCTGCAGGCGCAGGATATCTCGGGTTAACTCCTCCTCTGATGCACCTTCAGCTGCGGTGCGAATGATGACACCAGCACCCTCGGGCAAAACCTTTTTCAAAATGGCTTTCAAACGTAGACGTTCCTTGTCGGAAAGCTTGCGACTGATGCCGGTCATGGAGCCATCCGGGACATACACCAAGTAGCGCCCAGGCAGCGATATCTGACTGGTGAGGCGGGCACCCTTTTGCCCGATGGGGTCTTTGGTGACCTGAACAACAATGGGGTCGCCAGATTTCAACGCCGACTCAATGCGTCTGGGCTGACCATCAAGTCCGGCCGCATCCCAATTGACCTCTCCTGCATACAAAACCGCGTTTCGACCGCGCCCAATGTCGACAAAAGCGGCTTCCATGGAAGGAAGCACATTTTGCACGCGCCCGAGGTACACGTTGCCCACCATGGATGATGATGTGCCCTGGTCCACATAGTGCTCAACAAGCACACCGTCTTCTAAAACAGCAATCTGAACTCGATCGTTGATGCTGCGCACCAGCATGATTCGCTCAACCGACTCGCGCCGAGCAAGGAACTCCGCCTCACTCAAGATCGGCGCGCGACGTCGACCGGATTCGCGGCCATCGCGCCTACGCTGCCTCTTGGCTTCGAGTCGAGTGGACCCCTTGATCGACGTGACGTCAGATGTCCTGCTGCGACCATCCCGAACTCGCACGACAGTCTGCGCGGGATCATCTGGCTCCCCCGATGTGTCTTGGCCGCGGCGTCGACGGCGACGGCGACGGCGCGCAGAGGTCGACTCATCACCTGACTCTTCATCACCTTCACCGTCCTCGGTGCTCGACGAAGTCTGGGCGTCGGCACTCGGGGAGTCTGCCTCGTCCGTGTCGGTGGTGGCTTCACTCGAGGAACCCTTGCCCCGGCCTCGTCCGCCGCGACGACGACGTCGACGCGTTGCCGGCTCGTCGTCGGCTACCTCTCCGGCTGAATCTTCGTCGCCCGTGACCGATGCCTCGGCGGTTGTTTCGCTCGCAGTGGGCTCCTCACCCTTTACTGCCGTGGGGCGGCGGCGTGAGCGGCTCCGCGAGGGTGCGGCCGCAGCAGCATCCGGGGGCTGAAACAGCGGCAGAGCCGCCACCGCAGGACTGCTCGAGGTCGATGCCGAATCCGACGCGATCTGCTCGGTCGCATCGGGGGTGGCTTTGGCCGACCGTGAACGCGCTCGCTTGGCCGCCGTTGGCGGGCTCTCCGGCGTGGCAACATCATCATTGGCCGCCACCTGTGTTGCGGCTGCCGATTTGCCCGCTACTGACTTGCGGGCCGGCGTCTTCGCGGCAGAGCTCTTCTTGGCGGGCTTTTTTGCCGGTGCGTCCTCGGCCGGTGACGTGGATGCGCTGGCCTTGGCCGGCTTCTTCGCCGCAGCTTTCTTGCGCGGTGACGCCGCCTTGGCGGCCGCCGGCTCAGTCGTGGGAGTCGCAGCATCGCTATCGGGCGGGGGTCCGGCCGGACGGGACGCCGCCCGGCGCTTGCGCGGCGGTGCTGTCGTGGAAGTCCCCGACGCGGAAGCATCTGCGGCGGGGAGATTTGCGGTGCTGGTTTCTTTGGTACTGGTCGAGTCGACCATGAAACTGGGTCCTTTCATGGCCTCACGCGCACTGAGGTCGGGCACCTCATCCATGGTGCACATCGACCACGACGCTGCGCGGGCCATACATTTTTGGTACCGGATCTCTCCGCCACCGAATAAGAATCACTTAACGAGGTCTGGCAAAACTTGGTCGGTCAGGGGACGACGGGCGTTCCGTCGGCACCTGCACTCTCACGATCTGGCGCGAGGGGATCTTGGATGAAGACTCCCTCGGCGGCGAGCGGACCTTGTTGCTCACGGGTCACAAGTGCGGGAACCGGAGGCACAAAGTCTGCCACGCTGCGCAAAGCGGCAAGAATGTCATCTGGTCGTACGGTAGGGGTGACCTGCCGTACCACCACCTTGAGTATCGCACATGGCGATGATGAGGGGATCTCAGCCGTGGCGTGTGTCGCATCTGGGTCGGAATCGACCACCTCTGCAGCCAGGATTGCCGATCGCACATCGATGGTGCGTAGGCCGCCTTTGGTCATCCGCTCAATGGGTGCTTCGGCGCACGCCATGAGCGTGTCCACCGCGTCGGCCAGCGTTGCGCGAGTAACTCCGGCTAATTCAATCGACCAGCGACTGGCCTCGAGGCGTGCGGCAAAATCCGGGGTAAGTGCCTCCACGACATCGACGATGTCCAGGCCTGGCGGCAGTGCAGCATCGAGGCGCTGTCGAATATCGAGCGGGTCGCACCGGGTGACAACACCGATTTCGACATATTCAGCCTCACTGGCAACACCGGTTGGGGCGGCATTCGCATAGGAGATTCGCGGGTGGGGAGAAAACCCCGAGCTAAAGGCCATGGGCACCTCTGCTCTTCGCAGGGCCCGTTCGAGGGCACGCTGAAAGTCCCGATGACTCGTGAAGCGAAGGCGACCTCTTTTTGCGTATCGCAATCGAAGTCGTTGCACGGCAGGTACATGATCTGCTGCCCTGGGCGGTACTCGTTTAGCCACAGTGCTTGCTATCCCTACGCACGCGCGGTCGCGGTAACGGTCGGAATCGGCAGGTCAATGGTCGAAGTCGTTGGCCCGATTTGAATCTCGGTTCCCATCTGATCGCATACGCCGCAGTCAAAGCATGGGGTCCAACGACAATCATCGACCTCAACCTGGTCTAAGGCGTCCTGCCAGTCGGCCCACAGCCATTCGCGATCAAGACCAGAATCGAGGTGATCCCAGGGCAGCACCTCTGCATGATCTCGTTCGCGGATCGTGAACCAGTCAACATCAACCGGTGCGTCATTCCACGCCGTGTCGGCCGCGGCCATCCAACGGTCATAATCGAAATGCTCGCTCCATCCATCAAAACGAGCCCCGTCGCGCCAGGCTTGCTCGATCACTGCCCCAACACGTCGATCTCCACGTGAGAGTAATCCCTCAACGATTCCGGGTTTTCCATCGTGGTAACGAAATCCGATCGCCTTCCCAAACTGCTTATCCGATCGCACGGCATCACGCAGTTTGGCTAATCGCGCATCGGTGGTCTCATGATCGCATTGGGCTGCCCACTGGAATGGCGTGTGGGGTTTGGGGACGAAACCGCCGATGGAAACGGTGCAGCGGATATCACGGGTTCCAGAAACCTCTCGGCCCACTCGGATAACTTCCTTAGCCAGCCGCGCGATCTGCAACACGTCTTCATCGGTCTCAGTGGGCAGGCCGCACATGAAGTAGAGCTTCACATTGCGCCACCCCGCCGCATAGGCGGTCGTGACTGTGCGGATGAGGTCTTCCTCCGACACCATCTTGTTGATAACGCGACGCATTCGTTCGCTGCCACCCTCGGGCGCAAAGGTCAATCCACTCCGACGTCCATTGCGAGACAATTCATTTGCCAGGTCAACATTGAAGGCATCCACGCGGGTACTCGGAAGCGACAGCGAGGTCTGAGACGAGGAATAGCAGTCGGCCAATGACTTTGTCAGTGGCGCGATATCCGAATGATCGGCGCTCGAAAGTGACAGCAAACCAACCTCTTCAAACCCCGTGGCGGTCAACCCTCGAGCCACCATCTGCTCGATTCCCGCCTTACTGCGCTCACGCACCGGGCGTGTGATCATGCCCGCCTGACAGAACCGACATCCACGCGTGCAGCCGCGAAAGATCTCCACACTCATGCGCTCGTGAACAGTCTCCGCCAACGGCACCAGCGGCGCGCGCGGGTAGTCCCAGTCGTCAAGATCCATCACCGTGTGCTTGGCAACACGCCAGGGCACGCCAGCATCGACCGGCTTTACCCGCTTGATTCGCCCATCGGCCAGGTATTCGACCTCGTAACGAGAGGGCACATACGCAACCCCGGAGGCGGCAAGCAGGTCGAGAAGAGCCGCGCGACCTCCCTGGCTGCCGGCCGCCTTGAAGTCGCGAACGAGGTCGGTGATAGCCAACACCGCCTGTTCGCCATCGCCGAGAACCGCCGCGTCAAGGAAGTCGGCGATGGGCTCAGGGTTAAAGGCCGCGTGACCCCCTGCGATGACCAGCGGGTGGCTATCGCCCCGATCAGCCGCATGGATGGGGATGCCCGCAAGGTCGAGCGCTGTCAACATGTTTGTGTAACCGAGTTCGGTCGCGAACGAGATGCCGAGCAGGTCGAAATCAACGACCGGTCGATGTGCATCAACCGTGAACTGAGGAATCCCGTTTGCTCGCATCAAAGATTCAAGATCGGGCCACACAGCGTAGGTGCGCTCAGCGAGCGCATCATCCCGTTCATTGATCACTTCGTAAAGAATCTGCACGCCTTGATTGGGAGCGCCAACCTCATAAGCGTCCGGATACATCAGCGCCCAGCGAACGGCGGCCTGCTCCCAATCCTTCGTGACAGCATTAACCTCGCCGCCCACGTATTGAATAGGCTTTTGAACCAGGGGCAGCACACGCTCAAGTTGGGGATATACCGAAGCCGACATGGTCAGCAGCCTAACCAACAGGTCTAGCCCAAGTACTCGCACATGAGCTAAGCGTTGGAGTCAGTGTGAACCTTGACGTTCACCAGTAGGCCCAGTGCAATCCATGAAGCGAACATAGATGTGCCGCCATAAGAGACGAAGGGCAGCGGCACACCGGTAATGGGCATGATGCCCATAGCCATACCCAGATTTTCGAAGGTCTGAAAGGCCAGCCAAGCAAGAACACCCGTTGCCACGAGGCGGCCGAACAGATCATCGGCATTCATGGCAATCCGCAAACCTCGCCACAAGACAAGTCCGAGCAGACCGATGCAGATGAGCGCTCCAAGAAAACCCGCTTCTTCGCCGATGACCGTGAAGATGAAGTCACTCTCGTTGACCGGCACGAAGTTGCCCTGCGTCTGGGGTCCTTCAAAGAGGCCGCGACCAAACATCCCGCCGTTGCCGATGGCGATCCGGGCCTGGATGCCGTTGTAGGCTGCCGCTCCAGATTCACCCTCGGGATCAAGGAAGGAAGTCAATCGCAGGATCTGGTAGTCACGGAGAATACCTAGTTGAATCGCAACGAAAGCGGCCAGAACACCCCCGGCGATGAGCCCGATAATCCATCGACGCCGGGCCCCGCTGACGGCAACCATCGTGAAGGCAATCACCGACATCACCAACGCCGTACCGGTGTCGTTTTGCAAAAGCACCAAGCCAATGGGAACAGCCGCCAAGACCAACGCCCAAAACACGTCTCGGTCTCGCGGTTCTGACTCAGCATCGAGTTTCTCGGCGAGGATCAAGGCCATTCCGAGTACGAGTGCGACCTTCGCGAATTCAGACGGCTGAATGGTGAAACCGCCCGGGAGTGAAATCCATGCGCGCGCACCGGCGATACTCAACCCCAATGGTGAATACACGGCGAGGATGCCGACGATGGACAGCACGTACACAACCGGCGTGTAGGCCCGCAGAAGTCGGAAGTTGAAGCGGGACACGATAAAGGCCAGGCCTATACCGATCGTGATGTTGATGACGTGACGAACCAGGAAGTACTGCGGATCATCCTCCGGTGCCAGATCCGCTCGGCTGGCTGACCAAACAAAAACAGTTGAGCCGGCGGACAGAAGTAGTGCTGGAACAACCAGCCACCAATCGACTCGACGCCAGTACGAGAGGCGACCCTCGGCGTGCCCGCCCAAAAATCGGTGACCCTGGCCACCGCTGGCTGCGGGCCCACCACCGCTCATCGAAGTGAGGCTGTCGTTCTGGCTCACCGACGCACAGCCAAAGAATCATCAGTCAGTCGAGCGGCTGCATCATCAAGGCCCGGCACAACCGGGGTGCCATCGGGACGAACGACGGGCAGTTGGTCTGCAGGGGCGGCGTCGATGAGCACGCTGCGCTTGGGATTGACCGAAGATCCATTCACTCCGAAGAGCGCTTCATAGATAGCCCGGACGCTCGGCCCTGATGTTCCTGACCCGGTGCCGCCTTGGGTCACCATCATGACCACGGCATAGCGAGGATCATCGGCAGGGGCAAAACTCGTATACCAAGAAATCGTCGACACGTCGCCAAACACCTGTGCGGATCCGGTCTTGGATGCCACCGGAACTTGGTCGAGGGGAAAGCCCTCGAAGGAACTGCGGCCGGTGCCATCAACGGTGACGCCGATGAGTGCATCACGCAAGAAGGCCATTGATGCCTCATCACCGACTGTTCCCACTGACTCGGGTAACACCTCTTGCACCACTTCCCCGGAACTGGTCAAGATCGCTTTCGCCAGATGAGGTCGATACAACGTTCCGCCATTGGCAATCGCGGCATAGACCATCGCCATCTGCAATGGCGTCACAGCGGTATCGCCCTGCCCAATGGAGGCGTTGATCGCATCACCGTTCCGCCAGCGAAATCCGTCCAGACAGTTTTCCTTTGACAGGGCCGTGAAGTAGTCGGCTAATTCCACATCTTCGGCACGTGTTTCGGGGAAGCCTTCTTTTGCCTCGGCACACCAGTTATCTCGCCGTTCCTCCCAGGTTGCCTGCTTCTCGATCCGACCTGAGACCAGGCCGGGAGCCTCACCAGGCAGGTCAACGCCGGTCACCTGACCCAGACCAAAGCGAGCGGCCGCGTCAGCAATGGGGTCTGGCGACTCAACAGTGGCCGCGTTGCCTCCACCTTTGAGCCACATTTCGTCGGCCAAGCGGTAAAACACCGTGTTGCAGGAAACCTCAAGGGCCCGCTGCAAAGTAATGGGTCCAAAACCCTCGGATTCGAAGTTACGAAACGTTTGGGACCCGACCTCGTAGTCGCTCGGACAGTCATAGGTGCCGCCGAGGTCGTAACCCTCCTGCGCCGCCGCAATGGTCGTGATCGGCTTGAACGTGGAGCCCGGTGGAAACGTGCCCTGAATCGCGTTGGACGAAAGGGCGCGTGATTCCAATAACCGGTCGTAATCACGCGTGCTGATACCGCCCACCCACAGGTCAGGGTCATAGGTGGGGTAGCTGGCCATCGCCAAAATACCGCCGGTACGCACGTCGACCACGACCGCAGCACCGGATTCGCCATCGTTGCCAAAGCTTCGGGCCCGCTTCACCGCAGCTTCAAGTTCTTCTTCGACAACGGCCTGTAACCGTGAGTCAATGTGCGTCACCACGTAGTTGCCCGGGACAGGCTGGGACTCCCCAACTGTTCCGGTCACCCGACCAGCCGTATCGATCGCCAGCGATGTGATGCCGGGTATGCCACGAAGCTCACTGTCGTATTGGGACTCCAAACCATTGCGACCAATGAGATCCCGGCTGCGTAACCGTGCCGGATCAACGCTGTCCTCTTGGGCGTCTAGCTGCTGCTGGGACACCGGGCCTACATAGCCAAGTAGGTGAGCCATGTTGGCATCAAATGGTTGTGGATATTCGCGCACCGACTCTAATTGCGCGGTCACCGACGGAAACTCGCTGCGTCGTTCCATGATTGCAAGGGCTGTTTCTGGATCAACGTCGGTCGCGATCGGAACCGGTTGATAGGGCGATCCATCCCAACAAATCGGCGGCTTCGCGGCCCCTTCTTGGCCACACGGCAGCAGTCGATCAGTGATCTGCGCCGGGGTGATGTCCAGTGCCTCGGCCAGCCCCGCGACAGTGGCCGCTCCTTCATCGTCCTCGCGATCAAGGGCAAGTCGATCAATGGAGACAACCAGGGAAATTCGATTGGCTACCAGCGGACGCCCACGTTGATCGAGGATGAGACCTCGGACCGCGGGAGTGAGGACTTCACGGGTGGAGTTATTGGCAGCGGCAGCTTGATACTCCTCGCCGGCAACCAACTGCAGGTATGACAACCGGGCAACCAATGTGCCCAGGAGGGAGACGATCAGGACACCCAGAACGATGAGTCGAAGATTCGACCGTTCGCTCACTGGAGCCTCCGATCTGACCTCGTAGGAACACCCCCGTGGCATGCGCTGCATTCAGTGCACCGAGGGTTACGACGCGCTTTGCCCGCGGTTAGGTTCCCCATTGTCCCTCATCCACCAGTGTCCCCCATCAACACGGCTCATTGCAGGTTGCCCGCCCAATAGGGCCGCTAACGTCGGAACGATTCGGGCACGACGCGCCGGCTGAGGGCTCGAATCCCTGGTACGCACAGCAGGGACAAAAAGGCCGCGTACACGACGATGGCCGCGAAAAACCCCGGCACGTCCTCCCAGCGGACACGCTCGTCCCCTAAAAGGCCGCCGAGGGCTGCTCCTGCGATCACGCTGGCACCTGCGGCCATCGTGGTCACCACCGTGGTCAACCAGAGCGGACGCTCATCGGCGTCGAAAACGCGCCCTAGAGCGTAGCCAACGATGGTGAAAACCAATGCGCTGAGGCCAACGGTGGCCACGGCCGGCGGGGCCAAATCAAGCAGTAGGCCGCCGACGAAACCGCTCACCGCCCCCGTGACCGGGCCAAAGGCAAACGCCAGGGCAGCGACGACTACCAGCACCAGCGGCGGGGTCGCACCCCACCAAGGCAGTGGAGCCAGCACCGTCAATTCAATAACCACGGCCACCACCAACAAGGTGATGATTAGCAGCGCCTGTCGCCAACGCATACGCCCTAGCCCCCCGACACCGATGGCTCGGTGGGCAGTGGAACGGCCGATACGGTCGGTCGTGGGGCAACTCGGTCTTGACTGACCACCACGCCAACAATGCTCATGGTGCTGACGTCGGCATACGGAGTCAGGTTGGCCACGCGAGTTAACTGACCGGGTGTTCCCGTCACGCTTTCAACCACGCCGATCGGGATTCCCGGCGCATACGGGCGCCCACCCTGCGAGCCGAAGGTGACCACGACGTCGCCCGATTCGACGGGAGCGAGCGGGTCGAGTAACTGCATCGTCAGCAGATCTTGTCGCCCTGACCCGGCCACGATGCCGATTTGGGCTGATCCGGCCAAGCGACCACCAACGGTCGATGTCGCATCGACGACCAGCAATACCGTTGCCGTGTCCGGACCAACCGAGACGATGCGCCCCACGAGACCTCCCCCGTTCAGCACCGACATGCCTGTCTCCGCGCCATCTCGGCTTCCTACGTCAATAGTGACCGTCCAGGCAAAGCCCTGCGCCGGACCGACGGCGATCACCTGGGCTGGAACGATATCGATGGACACGTCTGATGCCAGACCCAGTAGCGCATCTAGCGCTTCCACGCGTGCACGCTCCACCGCGTTCGTGTCAACGGCCACACGAAGTCGTTCATTTTCTGCTTGAAGCTCATCAATCAGGTCTTGTTGATCACCCCAAGAGGACACGCCATCGACCAGCGAGCGAACCGGCGACACCACCGCTGCTGCACCGCGCTCCAAAGGCCCGAAGATGGCCGCTGCCACCGACCTCAGCGGCTGAAGCGGACCACCGGAGCCACCGCGCAGATCAATGATGATCAACGTGATGGACGTCAATATCAACAGCGCGAGCACGAGGCGCGCCCGACGCAAATCGCGCACGGGCGGGCTCCTAGTGCCGTGGCTCGGAGATCAAGACCTGCTGTAGCGCCTCAAACTCCTCGACACACTTGCCTGACCCCAGCGCAACGCAATCGAGCGGATCATCAGCCACCACAATGGGCATTCCGGTTTCATGCCGGAGCCGCTCGTCAAGCCCCCTCAGCAAAGCACCACCACCGGTGAGCACGATGCCGCGATCCATGATGTCACCGGACAGTTCCGGCGGCGTGCGGTCAAGGGTCGTCTTGACGACATCAACAATGGCGTTGACGGGCTCTTCGATCGCGCGTCGAATCTCATCTGCAGTCACGACGACGGTTCGCGGCAAGCCGCTGACGAGGTCACGGCCTCGAATCTCAGCATGCGGTTCATCGGGCATCGGGAAGGCCGACGCAATCGCGACCTTGATCTCCTCGGCCGTGCGCTCGCCTAGGAGCAGCGAGTACTCCTTCTTCACGTATTGGATGATGGCGTTATCCAATTCGTCTCCGCCCACGCGAATCGAAATGCTCGTGACAATGCCGCCGAGTGAGATGACGGCTACCTCAGTCGTTCCCCCACCAATATCGACCACCATATTTCCAGTGGGCTCGTGTACGGGCAGATTGGCACCGATCGCAGCAGCCATGGGCTCTTCAATGATGTAAACCTTGCGGGCTCCGGCGGCGTATCCGGCATCCTTCACGGCACGCTGTTCAACACCGGTAATGCCCGACGGGACGCAAATAACGAGTCGGGGCTTGGCCAAATGACGACGACGATGAACCTTCTGAATGAAGTAGCGCAGCATCCGCTCGGTCGTGTCAAAGTCGGCGATCACACCATCCTTCAGCGGACGGATCGCCACAATGTTGCCCGGGGTTCGACCAATCATGCGCTTGGCCTCGCTGCCCACCGCCAAAATGCCGCCGGTGTTTTGGTTGATCGCGACAACCGACGGTTCATTGAGCGCAATGCCACGACCTCGCACGTACACCAGGGTGTTGGCCGTGCCGAGATCGACGGCCATGTCTCGGCCGACGAATGACATCGTGTTGGACACTACGAGGTCGCCTTTCGCGAATGAATCGTTCCCGGTAGATCGACAAAGCAATACCGTCTAGGACTGACGCAACCCCTCCATGGTACGGCGTCTAATCCCCTAGTGTGACCGAAGAGGGCCAAGATCACCATCACCGGGTGGCGACATGGATCCGATGCGTTCGGCTCTAGTCACTTCTAAGGCACGCAGGACAGGCTCAAGTCGGCGCATGGCATCGGAGGGCATCGATAGGCCGTAGGCCGCGCAGGTGACCGCACCGAGGTCGGCGCGATAGTCGTGGCCCAGGCGGTCGAACCGGCCTGGCTCGATCTTCGTGGCAAAGATCGTGTCCACGAAGACCTGTACCCACGTCAGCACCGGCCACCACTTCATGCGCTGCGGAATATCCTCACCTCGTCCGGCCGCGGTCAGCCACCTAGGACGCCGCACCATCAATTCTGAGGTGAAAAGCACCACCGGGTCAGCGTCATGTTCTAAGAACCACACAATTGCGGGATCTGACGCATCGATCTGCTCGGGCCGGTCAAGGCTTACCTGAGCCACGGTCAGACCGGCGCGAAAGCGATCGCGCTGCACACCGCCGGGAGTACCTACCCAAAGTGCGCGGTCGATCCACGTTTCAGGCATTTCCTCGACTGGCGCACCTGCGCGGATGCGTTGGGGCTTGAGCGCACCCTGTTGAACTCGAGCGCCGAGGCTTTCGCCGTACAGCAGTAATCGCGGTCGGGCATCAGGGGGCATGGCGGCCAGATGTCGGGTGATCGATTGCAGCAGCGCCACCTGCGTATCAACGGCACTGGGAATACGGTCGAGCGACATAAGCGACGGTTTGACCCCGTAAGCAACCACCACGATTGCGCAATCCCCGCGAGATGCAATTTCCAGCACGGACGCCGGGAGGGGGTTGGCATACCCGCTTCCAGCCGGCGCGACGATCAGCAGGACGCTGCGCTCAAAGGCTCTCGTGCGGGTGAGCTCGGCCATTGCTAGATCCACCCGACTGGCGATCGCCGTCGCACTATCAACGCCCACGAACACTCGAATCGGTTCGATGATCGGCGGTAAACCGACAGCGTCGACCGGCTCAGCCCAGATCTGTTGAATGGACTCTGCCGCCGTCACGGCGTGCACGAATCGGGCACCCTCGCGGGCGAGGGTTTCACACCGCACGAGCGACCCGTCACTGCCGCTGACCAGAACCGACCGGGGTGGAACCGCGAAAGCCGGATCAATCACGCGACCGCGACGTTCGTACCTCCTGGTCAATACCGCAAGCCCTACGCCGCCCATCACGCCAACTGACGCTGCGGCCGTGCCCGCGATCGCTGCGCGCCGCACCAACCCCCGCCGCACCATCGACCGTCTGCCTGGCGGCATGGGCGAAGGTGCAAGCAGCCTTGCCACATCAAGGAGCGCGGCGGCAAGGAACGTCGTAACGCCACCCACCACGAGCCCCACGCCGGGGCGCACTCGCCTGGGCCAATGAACCAGGCTCGGCCGACTGACGAGCACACCAGCACCAAGGCCGAACGCGGCGGCCAGTGACCGCCTAGGCGGGCCCGCGCTGATCACACTAGGTTCGGGAAGAACAGAGCGATCTCACGGGCCGCGGACTCGGACGAATCCGAACCGTGGGTGACATTGTTTTGTGTTTGAATCGCTAGGTCTCCGCGAATCGTGCCCGGCGCGGCCTGGACCGGATTAGTAGCACCCATCATGGTGCGCCAACTGACAATGGCATCTGGTCCTTCAATCACTGCAGCAACGAGTGGTGCCGACGTGATGAACTCGACCAGTTCGCCAAAAAAGGGCTTATCCCGATGCTCCGCGTAATGGGCTTGTGCAACCTGTGCACTCACTGTCTGCAGTGACAGGGCCACCACAGAAAAACCCTTCCGTTCGATTCGGCCAAGAACCTCGCCAATCAAGCCGCGAGCGACGCCATCTGGCTTGATCAACACAAGAGTACGTTCTGACACGAGGGATCCCTTCGAACCAATGAGCGAAACAATGAATGAGGAAACAATGAATGAATCGATGCACTGACACCCTAGGACACACGGTGTCAGGCTCGCTGGTCAGCCGCTGCCGTCTGCGGCCTGCGCTCGCAATCCGTCCACCCGCCGACCCCAGCGAATCGCCAACCACCACAGTGCAGCGAAGATTCCGCCAATAATGATCATCACCGGGACGAGTATCGACGTCGCCAAGACCAGCACCTGCAGGACCCAACCGACTGGCACGGCCCAGGGGCGAGTAACGACGCCGGCGAGCGCGATCAGCATGATTGCCAATGCGATTCCAGCCGTAATGAATACCCACGGCGGGCCTGACACGGTACCCACAACCACGGCAACCGGTATCGCCAAGAGCACTACGATTGCTTCGAAAACAAGAACCGAAGTTCCTAGAACCCTCACGTGTTACCTGCCTGGTCAAACGCCGCAATACATCTGCGATCACTCATGACCGCACCATCAGCGCTCTCGCCTGCCCAGCGGTAACGACCGAACCGGTCACGACGATGCCGGACGCGGCGTAGGTATCGGCCTCTTCGGCGAGACGAACGGCAGTATCAATCGCGTCGGCGAAACTATCGGCGATCTCCACACAGTCCGCCCCGAATATTTCCACCGCCGCGGCCGCGAGGTCATCGACATCCAAACATCGTGGGGAGTGGTTACGAGTGACGACCACCTCGTCGAAGACATCGGCAAGTGGAATGAGGATGCCGCGCACATCCTTGTCGGCCAATACGGCGATAACTCCGACGACATAACTAAAGGCGAAACTCTCCGTGATTGCTGCTGCCAGGGCTCGGGCACCGGCCGGATTGTGTGCTGCATCAACGACCACCGTGGGACCTCGACGAACAATCTCAAGACGCCCAGGGGTGGTGACCTCGGCGACACCCTCTTCAACAACTGCCCCGTCCAATGAACGGCCGCCAAGAAAAACCTCAACGGCGCTGATAGCGCAGGCAAAATTATGTGCCTGGTGCTCGCCGAACACGGGGAGGAATACATCGGCATAAGTTGCGGCTGTGCCGCGGATCGTCAGAAGTTGTCCGCCCACCGCAATATCACGCTCAACCACCTCGAATGCCGACTCCTCCCAGTAGCCAACCGCCGACACATCAGCGATCCGGGCGTTGATCACGGTAGCGACCTCAGGCGATTGCGAGGCAATCACCGCTGCGCCCTGTGGTGCAATGATTGCCGCCTTCTCTCGGGCGATATCAACGGTTGTGTCACCCAGGTAGTCGGTGTGATCAAGATCAATCGGGAGCACGACGGCGACCTGTGCGGGGGCGACAGACGTCGCGTCCCAGCGCCCACCCATACCCACCTCCACGACGGCCACATCAACCGGCGCGTCGGCGAAGGCCGAGTACGCCATCGCCGTGAGCACCTCGAAGAAACTCAACGGAGTGCGCGCGTGGGCACTTGATTCATCAGTCCTGGGTTCGTCCAGCATCGCCACGAACGGCGCGATGTCATTCCAGATCCGAACGAACTCCGCCTCGCTCACCGACTGGCCGTCAATCTCGATGCGTTCGGTGGCTGAGTTCAGGTGCGGGCTGGTGTACAGACCGGTGCGAAGGCCCATCGCGCCCAGGAGTGAGGCAATCATGCGCGCTGTCGACGACTTACCGTTCGTGCCGGTCACTTGAATGATCGGCATGGCTAGCTGCGGCTGACCCAGCAGATCCAACAGGGCACTGATCCGCTCCAGCGACGGATCGATTCGAGACTCGGGCCAGCGCATAAGCAACTGCGACATCACTCGATCAAACTCAGTATCGACGCCCTGACTCGTTTCCACCCTCAGCACACTAACCGTCCCGCTCCGGCCCGGCACTCGCGCTGCCTAGGATGGGGCCTCATGACTGGACTGCCGGACAAACCCTCCATAGATGGCCTCGAAGATCGCTGGTCACAACGCTGGGAGGACTCCGGCATTTACCTGTTCGACCGCACCAAGACTCGTGACCAGGTCTATTCGATTGACACGCCCCCGCCCACGGTTAGCGGCTCTCTGCACGTCGGCCACGTTTTTAGCTATACCCATACCGACTGCATCGCGCGGTTTAAGCGCATGCGTGGTTTCGAAGTCTTCTATCCGATGGGATGGGACGATAACGGCCTTCCCACCGAGCGGCGCGTGCAGAACTACTTCGGTGTGCGCTGCGATCCCTCGCTTGCCTATGAGGAAGATTTCACACCGCCCGATAAACCCGATGCCAAGAACCAACTCCCGATCTCGCGCCGAAACTTCGTTGAACTGTGCGAGCAGCTCACGATCGAGGATGAGGTTGCCTTCGAGCAGTTGTGGCGTCGATTGGGTTTGTCCATCGACTGGACCCAGACGTATCAAACAATTGATGACAATGCGCGCGCGACGTCGCAACGAGCGTTTCTGGCCAATCTCGCGCGTGGCGAGGCATACCAATCCGAGGCGCCGACACTCTGGGACATTACTTTCCGTACGGCCGTGGCACAGGCGGAACTCGAGGATCGTGACCGCCCAGGCGCTTACTACCGCATTGGTTTTCCGCGGTTGACAGATGACGCATGCGATCAGCGAATCTGGATCGAAACCACACGACCAGAACTTCTCGCCGCATGCGTCGCACTCGTCGCCCACCCCGACGATGAGCGGTATCAGGAACTGTTCGGTACCAAGGTGCGCACTCCGTTGTTCAACGTCGAGGTGCCGGTTGTGGCACATCGCTTAGCCGATCCGGACAAGGGCTCCGGCATCGCGATGATCTGCACATTCGGTGACCTAACAGACGTCACCTGGTGGCGTGAATTGTCGTTACCGACTCGACCCATCATCGGTTGGGACGGCCGCATCCTTCGCGAAACACCGTCGTGGATCGTTGACACGGATGCCCAAGCGCACTACCAGTCACTGGCTGGATCAACTTCGCACACAGCGAAAGAAAGAATCTTTGAGCTGCTCGTCGCCGGCGGACATACCCAGGGTGAGCCACGGGCAATCACACATCCGGTGAAGTTCTTTGAAAAGGGTGAACGGCCACTGGAAATCGTCACCACGCGTCAGTGGTACTTCACCAACGGGGGGCGAGATGCCGAAATCCGCGAACAACTGTTGGCTCGCGGGCGTGAATTAACGTGGCATCCAGAACACATGCAGGTCCGCTACGAGAACTGGGTCGAAGGACTCAATGGAGACTGGCTGGTCTCTCGACAACGATTCTTTGGTGTGCCAATTCCGGTCTGGTATCCCCTCGATGATGATCAGCAACCAGTCTTTGACCAGCCCATCGTGCCCGCTGATGCCGATCTGCCCATCGACCCCTCCTCGGAGGCACCGGCAGGTTTCACCGCCGATCAGCGCAGCGCGCCCGGTGGATTCATCGGCGACCCCGACGTGATGGACACCTGGGCGACCTCCTCGCTCAGCCCGCAAATCGCCGGCGGCTGGGAGCGCGACCAGGACCTGTGGGCCCGAATCTTTCCGATGGATCTGCGCCCACAGGCTCACGAAATCATTCGCACCTGGTTGTTCTCAACCGTCGTGCGGTCGCACCTGGAGTTCAACTGCCTACCGTGGTCGAACGCAGCGATCAGCGGCTGGATCTTGGATCCAGACCGCAAGAAAATGAGCAAGTCCCAGGGCAATGTGGTCACTCCGCTTGGCCTGTTGGACGAACATGGCTCAGATGCCGTGCGATATTGGGCGGCTTCTGGTCGACCCGGAACAGATACAGCCTTTGACGTAGGCCAGATGAAGATCGGTCGTCGCTTGGCGATAAAGATCCTCAATGCCAGCCGCTTCGTGCTGAGCAACGCTGCCGTCGTTGCTGATGGCGAAGTCACGGAACCGCTCGACCAGGCTTTGCTCGCTGCCTTGAGCAACACGGTCCAGAAGGCAACGAGTGCATTCGAGGAATACAACTACACCCGTGCGTTGGAATTGACCGAAACCTTCTTCTGGTCGTTCACCGATGATCATGTTGAACTAGTCAAGGAACGGGCCTACGGGGATCCCAATGATCCGCGCACCATCTCAGCTCGCGCCACGTTGGCCTATGTTCTGAGCGCTCAATTACGTTTATTCGCACCGATTTTGCCCTTTGTCACCGAGGAGGTGTGGTCCTGGTGGCAACCCGGTTCTGTACACACCGCTGCGTGGCCTGATCCGAATGAATGGGCAGCAGCAGTGCCGGAAGACACCGATCCGCAACTGATTGATGACGTCGCCGCCGTGCTCTCTGCTATCCGACGCGCCAAGAGCGAGGCAAAGGTTTCCATGAAGGCCGAGGTGGCCTCGGTCGTCATCACCGGACCGGCGCAAATGCTGTCGCGGGTGCAACGCGCACAGGCAGACCTTACTTCAGCCGGGCGCGTCCAACAGATCACCTACCAAGAGGGCCCGGAGTTCTCGGTACAAGCGGTCTTGGCGGACTAAGAACAGATTACGCAGACTCTTTGCGTGCTCGCGTTCGCTTAGGAGCCTCAACTTCACGCGGAACCAGAGTCGGCAACACGTTGTCGCGCACGGTTTCACCAGTAACCACAACACGCGCAACGTCCTCGCGGCTAGGCACGTCGTACATCACGTTGAGGAGCACCTCTTCTAAGATCGCACGCAGCCCGCGAGCACCAGTGCCACGCTTCAGGGCTTGCTCAGCGATCTCATTGAGCGCGTCCTCGGTGAATTCAAGATCGACGCCATCGAGATCGAATAACCGCGCATACTGCTTGACCAGCGCATTGCGGGGCTCGGTCAACACCTGGACCAGCGCCTCGCGATCAAGTCGATTGACCGAGGTGAACACCGGCAAGCGGCCCACAAACTCCGGAATCATCCCGAATTTCAACATGTCCTCGGGCATTACGTAGCCGAAAATATCATCCGGGTTCGCCTCGGGCTTGCCCGCTGCAGTCTGACCATCGACAAGATCGAAGGTAAATCCCATCCGCTTCTTGCCCACCCGCTGCTCAATTATCGTGTCAAGGCCGGCGAAGGCTCCTCCGACGATGAACAACACATTGGTCGTGTCGATCTGGATGAACTCCTGATGCGGATGTTTACGGCCACCCTGGGGCGGCACCGACGCAGTTGTTCCTTCCAGAATCTTCAGCAGTGCCTGCTGCACACCCTCGCCCGACACATCGCGGGTAATAGAGGGGTTCTCACTCTTGCGAGCGACCTTGTCAATTTCGTCAATGTAGATAATGCCGGTCTCGGCTTTCTTGACGTCATAGTCAGCAGCCTGAATCAACTTCAACAGAATGTTCTCGACATCTTCACCGACATACCCTGCCTCGGTAAGTGCGGTGGCATCGGCAATCGCGAAGGGCACGTTTAGCATGCGCGCGAGTGTTTGGGCAAGCAGTGTCTTCCCCGAGCCGGTAGGTCCTAGGAGCAAAATATTGGACTTGGCTAACTCGACAAGATCGTCGTTGTTGCGCGCCTTAGCGCCGGCTTGCACACGCTTGTAATGATTGTAAACCGCAACTGATAGCGCCTTCTTGGCTACATCTTGACCGATGACGTAGTTATCGAGAAAGTCATAGATCTCACGAGGCTTGGGCAATTCCTCAAAGGGCATATCAACCGAGTCATTGAGCTCTTCTTCAATGATTTCGTTGCATAGATCGATGCACTCGTCACAGATGTACACACCAGGGCCGGCAATGAGCTTCTTTACCTGCTTCTGGCTCTTTCCACAGAAAGAACACTTCAGCAGGTCACCCCCATCTCCCATGCGTGCCACGAGACGCACCCTTTCGATTACTGATCACGGTTGAGTGATCATCACTGAGTGAGCAGAACCACCGATCATGACGCTACCGCGAAGATCCTCACGGAGGCACGCGTTTGACCGTGCATTCATTACGCCCACAGCGGACACTGTGAAATTCGGGCCCCCTAGGAGGCCGAAGCAGCGCCGATGGCGGTCTTGCGTGAGGAGATCACCTGATCGATCAGGCCAAACTCCTTGGCTGCCTCGGCCGTCAAAATTCGGTCCCGCTCAATATCCTTTTCGATCTGCTCCACTGACCGACCGGTGTGCAGGGCCAGGATGCCTTCCATTTCCTGACGCATACGCAGGATCTCGTTAGCCTGAATTTCTACGTCAGATGCCTGTCCACCACCCTCGGTGTAGGGCTGGTGAATCAAGATGCGCGCGTGTGGCAGGGCAAACCGCTTACCGGCGGCACCGGCAGCAAGCAGTACCGCAGCGGCAGAAGCAGCCTGGCCTAGACAGACGGTCTGTACCTGTGGCTTGACGAACTGCATGGTGTCGTAGATCGCCGTCATCGCCGTGTAGGAACCACCCGGGGAATTGATGTAGATCTGAATATCGCGATCAGGGTCGAGGGACTCCAAGGTGAGTAATTGAGCCATGACGTCATCAGCGGAGGCGTCATCAATCTGTACACCCAGGAAGATGATGCGCTCTTCGAATAACTTGGTGTAGGGGTTGTGAACGCGCTCCCCATTGGCCGAACGCTCCCGGAATTCCGGCAGAATGTAGCGCGCCTGGGGGCTGACATATGCCGGCGTGCCCACGTGGTCAAAGCCGGTTGCACGTGTTGAAAAGTTCGTCATGATCCACTCCCGGGTGCATCTGCGGCGGTGCTGTAGACGTGATCGATCAGCCCGTAGTCGCGGGCTTCTTCAGAGGTGAACCACCGGTCGCGATCAGAGTCAGCCTCGATCTGCTCGATGGTCTTGCCACTGTGTTCAGCGATGAGTTGAGCCATTCGCTTCTTGATGTAGATCATCTGCTCGGCCTGGATCTTGATGTCCGAGGCCGTTCCACCGATGCCGCCGAGGGGCTGATGCATCATGATCCGAGTATTCGGAGTCGCATAGCGCTTTCCCGCCGCTCCTGCCGTCAACAAGAACTGCCCCATTGAGGCGGCTAGGCCCATCGAGATCGTCGTGACCTGGTTGGGGATCAACTGCATCGTGTCGTAGATGACCATGCCCGCAGTGATGGACCCACCGGGTGAATTGATGTATAAGGTGATGTCCCGCTCGGGGTCTTCGGCGGCGAGCACCTGGAGTTGCTTGGCGATTCGATTGGAGTTCTCATCGCGTACCTCGCCTTCCAGCCAGACGATGCGCTCACGCAGGAGCCGCTCATCGAGCATGTCGCCAAAGCCCGACATTCCCTGGGCCGGTGCGCGTAACTGTGGCACCGATATTCCCGAGGACATTGATGCCCCTGTCGCTGACAAGTAATCGAACCCGCTCACGCGGAACTCCTCTCTGTGGCGGGCACGGCAGCGGTTGCCACCCCTGTGCCCGTACTGACCATAACGCGCAATGCCAGGTTGTGAATTCCCACAGCGGGCCTTGTTCGCCCAGGGCACAACCGACTATTCGAGTTCGTCGGGTGCTTCAACCATCTGTTCGCCCATGGCGCCGGCCTCGGCGGCCCGCAACTCGGCGTCTAGAGCCTCTAGGTCGACGATATTTCCGCTAGCGTCGGTGACCTTGACCTTCGAGGCAACCAGGGCCAGGGCCTTGCCTCGGCGAATATCGGCCATCGCAATCGGCAACTGGTTTCCCTGAATCAGGGCTGACAACAGTGCATCCGGACTCATACCGTAGCGGGGGGCCTGCTGAATCACCCACGCAGACAACTCCGACTCACCTACAGCGATTTGCTCATCCTCGGCGATGCGATCCAAGATGAACTGGCTCTTAACGCGCTCAATAGTTTGATTGATGAACTCCTCGCGATGGGCCTCATCGCCGTGACCATCGGTGAAGTGCTCCTCCACCTCCGCATCCACGATGCCTTGGGGAACAGGGATCTCCACGAGCTCCAGCAGCGCGTCGTGGGCGCGACCGCGCGCCTCCATCGCCTGTTCCATGCGCTTCACGCGGCCCATTCGTTCACCGAGGTCGGCGCGCAGTTCCTCGATCGTGTCGAATTCACTGGCCAAGATGGCGAAAGCATCGTCTGCCTCGGGCAACTCACGTTCGCGCACCGATGACACCACGATGGTCACGGTCAACGGCTTACCTTCATATTCGCCAGCGCTGGGCACGAACTCAAAGGTCCGGGTCTCACCCGCAGTCGCTCCGGCCACAGCCTCGGTGAACCCTGGAAGGATGTCGTCTTCGCCGAGCTCGACCGACATGCTCGCCGCTGACAGGTCCTCGACCTCATTGCCCTCAGCATCGGCGCCGGACAGGTCGATGAGCAGCAGATCGCCCTCGGCAGCGGCTCGCTCAACCGGCACCAACGTGGCGAACCGGCGACGTAGCGACACGAGTTCCTCATCGATGCCCTCATCACCGGCGGCGATGTCGTCCACCTCGACGCTGATCTCAGACCAGTCAGGCAGATCGAACTCTGGCCGCACGTCAACCTCCGCGGTGAACTCCACTAGGTCACCGTCTTCAATTTGAGTCACTTCAATCTCCGGCCGCCCGGCGATCTTGATGCCGTTTTCCTTCACAGCACTCTCGAAGGCCTCGGGGATGATCTCGTTGATGGCCTCTTGCAGGACCGCTCCACGACCAACGCGTTGGTCAATGATCCGCGAGGGAACCTTGCCCTTACGAAACCCAGGGATCGTCACCTGCTCGGCAATGGTGCGGTAGGCGGCCTCTACGTTGTCGCTCATCTCGGCGAAAGGAACTTCAACGGTGAGTTTGACCCGCGTGGGCGAAAGGGTTTCGACGCTGGACTTCATACGATCACGGTCTCCTGATTTCAAGCGGGCGGGTGTGCGAAGTGACATGCCAATCGTGCTGCGGTCGGGGCGGGGAGACTCGAACTCCCGATCTCCTGCACCCAAAGCAGGCGCGCTAGCCACTGCGCTACGCCCCGCGGGGCGCTAGGAAGTCTAGGGGTCGGGGGTTACTCCCTCCGCACTGCCTGGGGTCAGCCGCTAATCTTGACGTGCACCCGGCGGGTGTAGCTCAATGGCAGAGCTCCAGCCTTCCAAGCTGGTCATGCGGGTTCGATTCCCGTCACCCGCTCCACTAAAGCCGACTCAGGGTTAATTCCCTGGGTCGGCTTTAGTGGATTAAGGGACACGTCGGGAATCGGGAGGAGGCTCGCGAACGGCGAGCCGACGGATCCCGTCACCCGCTCCACTAAAGCCGACTCAGGGTTAATTCCCTGGGTCGGCTTTAGTGGATTAAGGGACACGTCGGGAATCGGGAGGAGGCTCGCGAACGGCGAGCCGACGGATCCCGTCACCCGCTCAAATAGCGAGGCCCATCGCGTTAGCCGTCGCCAGTCACGATGCCGGCGATGAGCAGCGCAGTCATCACGACAGCACCGAGTAAGAACCAGACAAGTCTGGCTTTGCTGGCCTGCGGCAACTCCTCACGAAACGTCGTGATCAGTAGCCCACCGCCTAATACTGCTGTTGCCGATGCAAGCACCAAATCGCTGGCCGGGGGAAGGACAAGCGCGGCACCGAAACCGAGGACGACACCAACGATTCCGACCCACCTATCTTCGTGTCGAAAAAGCAAAGGGTGGGCGCGAGCCAAGGTGCGGTCACCCAGCAACACATGCGCAGCGATGGCCACGGTGAACAAGAGCGCATAGCCGACACCTGTCGTCAGCAAAAAAGGCATGGTGTAGGCGTAAATCGCACTGATCGCACCAAAAGCGGACAGGTGCACCCAATACAAATCAACACGGCGACTAGAACGCTCCGTGCTGACCACGTCAATGGAATAGAACAAGATCGCCCCGACCAGCGCTACTAAGAACAGGCCTGCCTCGACTATCGGTGTCGGGGCATAGTCATTGATTGCGGTATCGCTTAGGGTGTCACCTCCAGCGGCTAACTCCGGAAGCAGTTGCACGAATACATAGGCAACAGCCACACCCCCGCCTAGGGATGCCAGACGATCCTGATTCGCCGCGGAAACCTTGGCGATTACCGGCGCGAGTAGGTGCACGGCAATGATGACGCCCGCCAGCCCCGCCGCGAGGACCCATTGACCGGTCGTCAGCGCAGAAAGATCGGTCGCCTCAGCGTCAGCAGCACTCACGGAACCCGATGCGCTCGTGAAACCAAGAGTGGAAGACAGCACCCGAGCATTGTGACGGGACCTAGTGATGCACGGCTGCGCAGGTTCTTATTGACGCTGGCACACTGCCAGCGTGGAAGCGGTGCTCGCCGGCCTGGCGCTTGGGTTCGGCTCCGGGGTCTCCCCCGGTCCACTTCTGGCCTTAGCGATCGCGGTCACCCTTAGGCGTGGCCTGCGAAGCGGCCTGGCAGTCGCGACAGCACCGCTCATCACAGACACCATCTTCATCCTCTTGGCCCTCACCGTGGTGCGCCAACTGCCTGACACCGTCGTTGCCGGTTTATCTCTCGTTGGATCGGTTGTTGTCGGGTGGTTTGCCTGGGAAAATATCTCCGCGGCCAGAACAGCCAATGTTGACGATCTGCGCCAAGCGAGCGCCGACCGGGCAGCTGGGCTGCCAGGCGCCAGGGCTACCTGGCTGACGCACCCGCTCGTGCAAGCTACCCTCGTCAACATCACCAACCCCGCACCCTGGTTGTTTTGGATCACAGCCGGGGCACCTCTGCTCGTGACCTTTGCTAACCGCTCCCTTGGCCTTGGTCTCGCGTACCTTGCCTGCTTCTATCTTGCGATCGTGGGAAGCAAGGCAGTGCTTGTGTTCGCCATTAGCAAAGGACAACACCGATTGAGCAATCGGGGCTACGCAGGAATTCTGCTGAGCATCGGCGTCTTGATGATCTTCGTGGCAGCAGGTCTATTCATCGGTGCGATTCGCGCGCTCACATCCGGATGAACGCAAGTCTTTGAGCAATTCGCTCAAAAGTCCCACACCACGTTGCTAGTTTCGGTCACGTGAATATGCCAAGCAATTCGCACCCCCGTGACCGCATTGATCCAGAGTCGCGCGAGCCCCTCGAGCAGCTATTGCAAGCTATCCCAGGTGGATTTCAGGCAATAGCCGATATCGAAGCTCGGCGTGCAGCCGTGCGGAGCATTCTCGCTGCGGTTACCGCAGATATCGAACCAAATCCGCAGGTCCTCGTCACCAATCAGACTATTCCGGGCCGGCTTGACGGCGATCAGGTTGCGGTGCGGATCTACCGCCCAAAGGACGTGATCGAACCCACCGCCGGACTGCTTTACATCCACGGTGGCGGAATGATTCTAGGAGACCTTGAGGGTGAGCACCTGACTGCTGAAATGCTCTGTGCCGAACTTGGCATCACCATCATGTCCACGGACTATCGCAAGGCTCCAGAACACCGGCATCCTGCCCAGGTCCACGACTGCTTCGCCGCCCTAACGTGGATGGCCGAACATGCCGATAACTTGGGTATTGATCAATCGCGCATGGGCATATACGGCGGTAGCGCTGGCGGAAATCTCTGTCTCGCCACAGCGTTCATGAGCCTTGACCACAACGGCCCAGAACTGAAGTTCATCATGCCGATCTATCCGATGCTTGACGCCAGCCACTCAACTTCGTCTAACCATGAATTCACCGACATCGGAATCTGGGATCGAAGCGGAAATATTGAGGCCTGGGAATGGTTTTTAGGCGGTCAGGAACCTGACGCGTATGCCTCCCCCAAACTTCGTGAAGACCTGTCGGGATTGCCCCCGCTGTACACGGACGTCGGTGAACTAGACCTGTTTCGTGATGAGGACATTGAATTCGTTTCGAGGCTTTTGACGGCAGGAGTTCCGGCAGAGTGTCATGTCTTTCCCGGGGCCTACCACGCCAGCGAAACCTTTGCGCCCAGCGCAGCCTTGAGTCAGCGAATCTGGAAACTACGTCTTGATGCACTGCGCAGGGGTCTGATCGGTTCCTGACTAGTTACCCAACCAGAAGTCTTGCCAGCGAAGGAAGATCAGCGCAAGCACGAGCAGATACCAACCAATGAGCACAAACCAGCGTAGTGACGCTAGTGATCGACCCCAACCGGCATCTATGCCGAAGCGTCCTTCCGCCAAATTACTGCTGGTCACCCACAAAAATATCGGCGCGGTCACCGTCCACACCACCATGCACCACGGACACAAAGCACCAATGGAATACAGACTTTGCCAGACCAACCATTGCACGAAGGTGAAGCCCGCTAGGGCTCCCGCGTTGAGCCCCCACCACACCCATCTGGGCAGAGTGACTCCCGCGGCGATGAGCACCCCAAAAGTTATGACGATGGTGAAGCCCACCAGCCCCATGATGGGGTTCGGAAAGCCAAAGACCTCGGCCTGCTGAGTAACGATCACTGAACCGCACGACAGCACCGGATTGATATCGCAGTTGGGCACGTAGTCTGGATTAGACAGCACGTTGAATTTCTCGATGGTCAGTTCAAACGCGGCGAAAAGACCCACGACTCCGCCCACAATCATGACCCAGGCGGTTGATCGGGTTAGCCCCTTAGCGACGGTCACGCCCCCACGATAAGGGGTGTCTTGCCTGGATGCCGTCCTGACTACGCTGGAGGAGTGTCCACCCCAGTCGCCAGGAACGATGACGACCGTCATCCCCTGAGCATCTTGATGGGTGGCCCGTGGGGCGCAGTGGAATCAATGGCACCAACGGTGCTGTTTGTCATCGCGTATTTTGTTGCGGGAAACAACCTCGGTATTGCCGTCGCCGCAGCGCTGGGCGCCGCTGCGATTCTGGCTCTCATCAAGGTCCGGCGTGGCGAGCGACCGATCCGCGTGCTCGCCGGGCTGCTCGGCGTTGCTGTGGCAGCCCTATGGGCGGCGTATAGCGATGACCCACTCGGCTTCTTCCAGGTACGCGTGCTGGCGAATTTGCTCAGCGCGGCAGCATTCGCCATCTCAATTTTTGTGCGTCGCCCACTGATCGGCATCATCGTGGGCCCACTTTTGGGCACCGGTATGCAGTGGCGTCAGGATCCTGACCTACTTAAGGGCTACTCACGGGCCACCTGGCTTTGGGTGGTGTTGAGTTTGGCGCGGGCAGCCATTCAGATTCCGTTGATCCAAAACAATCAACTCGCCTGGTTGGGGGCCACTCCCTTTTTGTTTTACGGGCTGGTTGCCCTCACCGTGGCCGGCTCCTGGTGGGTGATGAAACGTACGCTGCCAACTGATCACCCCGGCATTCGACATCCCAGAGCTAGTGCGCCTGGCAGGTAGGACACCAAAATAGGTTGCGTCCCATCATGTCCGCCCAGGCCACCTCATCACCGCAGACAAAACACTCACGGCCCGCGCGACGATAGACGTACACCTCGCCACCGTGACGGTCACGACGCTTGCCACGACCCATGGCCGAGGGTGAGTGTTCCTCGCGCACCGTATCGATGCGACCTGTCCGCACTCCGTCACGCATTAGTTGCACCAGGTCGTCCCACATCACATCGAATTCAGCCCGATCGACCTCCCTACCGATCCGGTACGGGTCGATCCCTGCCCGAAACAGCGCCTCGGCCCGGTAAATATTGCCAACCCCGGCAAAAACTTCCTGGTTCATCAACAACACGCCGATGGGTGCGCGACTGCGCTGCAATCGCTGCCACGCTCGCTGAGGATCAGCATCCGATCTGATCGGATCTGGGCCTATCCGTGCCACGAGCGCAGCCCTGTCGGTCGCCGTGATGACCTCACAACGGGTTGGTCCGCGTAGGTCTGCATACGCTGTTTGGGATTCCATACGTAGCCGAATCAAGCCCTTTGGTTCAGGTGCCACTTCCTTGCCGAATGTCCACTTCCCATACAGCCCCAAATGCACGTGTAAGAAATGTTCGGTGTCAAAGGACGCCAATAGATGCTTACCGAAAGCCTCACCTCCCGTCAGCGTTGCTCCGTCGATCAACCGCGCCCCGCCGTCGAAACGGCCCTGCGGGCTACTTGCTGACACAACTTGACCACCGAAGGTGCGTGCAATCTTCTTCGCCTGGCGATGAACAACATGCCCCTCGGGCATTATCCAAAATCCGGCTTTTGGGTGCGTGTGCGCTTCAATTCATAGAAACCTGGCGTAGCGGACACCAGCAACGTGCCATCCCACAGTTTGCCTGCCGCCTCACCTTTGGGTGCCGGAGTGACGACGGGGCCGAAGACGGCAACACGCCCTTCTCCGTGCGGGCCGGGCACCGCGATCACCGGAGTTCCCACATCCTGGCCCACCGCTGAGATTCCTTCTTCGTGGCTGCGACGGACGTTTTCATCGAAATCCGTTGACGCGGCCGCCGCGTGCAGGGCGCCGTCGAGATTGAGCGCATCGATTGATTCGCTCACGGCAACGGCAACGTCCTGACCACCGGGGTGAATGCGGGTTCCGATCTCGGTGTACAGCTTGCCGATGACGTCATCGCCATAGTCAGCTTGGGCCGCGATGATGGTGCGCACCGGTCCCCACGCCTGACGCATCCGCTCGATGTATTCATCAGGAAAGTCCCGGCCCTCGTTCAATACCGCGAGGCTCATCACATGCCAGCGAACCTTGATCGATCGAACCTTCTCCACTTCGAGGATCCAGCGAGACGTAATCCACGCCCAGGGACAAATCGGATCGAACCAAAAATCAACCGTCGTTACGTGGGCATCTGTTGGTGAGTGAGTCTGCATTGGATAGACGGTAGCGGCACCGACCCACGTGCGCCGTGTCAGGATAAGCAGGTGACTGCCACCGAAAACATCACCCGATCCGAGGCCCAAGATCGAGCGACACTGATCGCGGTAGACGGCTACGACGTCGACCTTGACCTCACCACAGGCGACGCGACCTTCAGCTCCATCACCACGGTTGCTTTCACCTGCACCTCCCCCGGTGGCACCACCTGGATCGACCTCATCGCCGAATCCGTCGACAGCGTCAACCTCAACGGCGCAGACCTGAGTCCCGCGGAGGTATTCGACGGGTCCAGGCTAACCCTTCCTGGGCTCGAAGCGGCCAACGTCGTCATCGTCAAGGCCACCTGCCGCTACATGCACACGGGTGAGGGTTTGCATCGATTTGTTGACCCGGTCGATCAGGAGATCTACCTGTACACGCAGTTTGAATCGGCCGATGCTCGTCGGATGTACGCGTGCTTTGAACAACCCGATCTCAAGGCACCACTCACGCTGCACGTCACCGCACCTACGCATTGGCGCGTGATTTCTAACTCCCCGAGCCCCACCCCAACTTCGGTTACCGACACTTCTTCACGTTGGGATTTTGCTCCCACGCCGCCGATCTCCACGTACATCACCGCACTCGTGGCCGGGCCCTATCACCATGTGGCCGATGAATACTCCGGGAAATTTGGCACGTACCCGTTGGGCATTTACTGCCGCACTTCGCTTGCTGAGTTTCTCGATGCCGATGAGATCTTTCATCTCACCAAACAAGGCTTCGCTTTCTTTGAAGACCTGTTCACGATTGGTTATCCCTTCGCCAAGTACGACCAACTATTCGTTCCTGAATTCAACGCTGGCGCGATGGAAAATGCCGGCTGCGTCACGTTTCTCGAGGACTACGTCTTCCGCAGCCGTGTGACCGATGCTGCCTATGAACAGCGTTCGAACACCATCCTGCATGAGATGGCTCATATGTGGTTCGGCGATCTGGTCACGATGACCTGGTGGGACGACCTATGGCTCAACGAGTCCTTCGCCGAATGGGCCGCTCATCATGCAAATGTGCATGCAACACGATTTGCCGACGCCTGGACCACTTTCTCCAATCAACGCAAAGCGTGGGCATACCGCCAGGATCAACTACCCTCAACCCACCCCATAGCCGCTGACATGGTGGACCTTGATGCCGTGCGCGTCAATTTCGACGGCATCACCTACGCAAAGGGAGCCTCTGCTCTGCGCCAGCTGGTGGCTTGGGTGGGAGAGGCGCAATTTATCCGTGGCTTGATTCGCTACTTCACCAAGCATGCCTGGGGCAACACCCAACTATCTGACCTGCTCAACGAACTTGAGGAATCCTCGGGTCGGGATCTGACTGAGTGGACCGAGCAGTGGCTGCAAACTGCGGGTGTCAATTTGCTGCGGGCAGTATTTACCCTCGATGATCACGGCCGCTACACCACGATGGCGATCGAACAGCTGCCCCCGACTAGCCCCATCGGCGTGGCGCAAACCCTGCGCTCCCACCGCATTGCCGTGGGCCTGTATGACCTGACCGAACAGTCGGATGGATCAAGCCGACTAACGCGCCGTGATCGAATCGAACTTGACGTCGTTGGCGCTCGCACGAGCATTGATGAACTCATTGGGATCCCACAACCAGACCTGCTTTTGATCAATGATGATGACCTCACGTTCGCAAAAGTGCGCCTTGATCCACGATCGTGGACGACGCTGCTCAACCACATCGGCGATCTTGATGATTCCCTGGCTCGGGCGCTGCTGTGGGGTGCGGCTTGGGACATGACCCGAGATGGCGAGGTACCCACGGGCGATTACCTCACACTAGTGTTGACCGGGCTTTCACACGAAGCTGATATCGGTGTGGTGCAACAGGTTTTGCGACAGGTGAAGATGGCAATTGACCTTTTCGCAATCCCAGCCAACCGCAACGACTACCTTCGACGACTCGCTACAGCCCTGCGAGATTGGCTGATGGCGGCAGAGCCAGGATCTGATCACCAGGTGGCCTTCATTCGAGCATTTACCGGTTGCGCCACCACCAGCGAAGATCTTGACCTGATCGACGGCCTACTTGATGGTTCGGTCACGATCAACGGCCTGGTCATCGACGCCGATCTTCGATGGGCACTCCTTCAGCGTCTGGCAGCTACCGGCCGCGCTGACCTAGATCGAATCGAAGCCGAGCAGCGTGACGACGCCACCGCCACGGGTCGACGACAAGCTGCCGTCGCTCGAGCAGCTCGGCCCACACCAGAGGCGAAGGAACTCGCGTGGGCCGACGCGATGGACCGTACCGATCTGCCCAACGCCCTACTCAACGCAACCGTGGCCGGCTTGATCCAGCCAGATCAGGTGGAATTGTTGACGCCCTACCGTGAGCGCTTTTTCGCCGAGATCGTCTCGGCCTGGGAGCGACAGACGATGGAGATGGGCCAAACACTCGCCATGGGCTTGTATCCCGCGCTCATCGTTGATGCGATCACCGTTGATCAGACCGATGAGTTCCTGCAACGGGCCGATGTCAATCCGGCACTGCGACGACTAGTCACCGAGGGTCGCGATGGCGTCCAGCGCGCTCTCCGAGCACGCGATGCTGATGCTCGTGGCACCCACCACGCAGCGAACTAGGGCTGATCCACCCACAGCACCGTCGAGCGACGACCATGCTCGGCCAACACAGCTACCCCGTCTCGGATCCCACCCACGAGGTCACCCGCGGCGAACGACGAGGTCATCGACATAGCTGCCAGCTCACAAGCTCGGTCGTCTAGGGCGATGCGCGCGAGTCTGCCCGTGACGATTTCCAGAACGCGCTCTGCTGGATTCACGGCTATCAAGACCGTTCGCTCCGGTTGCTGCAGGGCTGCGAGTTTACGTAGTACCCCCACCCGACCGTCAGACCACGAGCCGATGAACACACTGAACGCGAGACCAGACTGCTCTTCGGCGTGGGTGATGATTCGCTGCAGGTCAGCGGTATGGGCTGGACTCAGCGTTTCATTCGAGACGGACGCATCCGTGGGCGTCAGGCTCTCGTCACCAGCGGGCACTGGAACCACCCGGGGAGTCTTCGCGGGCGACCGTCGCGGCGCTTGAGGTGATTTGGGTTCCTGGTCTTTGGGGGGCATCAACAGAGGCGGCGGGACTGCTTAACCACAATGGGGATTCGGTGTACCCGTTACTCGTGCGGCCCGAACGCGTCCACGAAGCCCCGTAAACCAGCAAAATGACAAGCACTGCAAAACCCACCGGTATCGCCACGAACAGTCCAAGGAATTCCAACAGGCTCATGGGCCATGGCGCCTTAAGCCCATCCAGCATCGGTTCGGTCTCGGCGGCCAAAATCGCCCACTCATTGGTCACAGGATCAGCCTAGAGGGAGGGGTTGACCGCGGCGGCGACCGCCCGGGTCAGGGGAAACCGAGCTAGGTCTTCCAACCACACCCGGTTACCGCTGACATCTGCGATGGGCACCTGCCAGTTGGGGTACTCCTGATGGGTGCCAGGCTGATTTTGGGTGCGCACATCGCCCACCAGATCGGGCACTGATACCCCGATCAGCCGCGCAGGGGTTTGCGCGATAAGACGATGGAGAGCGATCACGATTTCATCAATATCCGCGTGATCAGTATCTGCTTCGTCACGGCCGATGAGATCTCGCTCTGCCAGCAACGTCAGCCAGTCCGCTCTTTCCTTCTCGGCTCGATCCAACTCCGTGACCAGGTCGCCTTTCAACACACCCAACTCATGCCGTAAGCGCACATGCTCACCCCGCAGATATCCGGCCGTTGGCGGAAGGTCGTGAACGGTCACCGACGCCAACACATCCCGCCGCCACTGATTTGGATCGATGATGTCACCGTGCTCATCTCGCTCAAACCACATGATGCTGGTGCCGAGCAAACCCCGGTCAGCCAGCACCTGCTGCACCCAGGGTTCGACCGTACCGAGATCCTCACCGACCACGAGCGCCTCAACTCGGTCCACCTCCAGGGCAAGAATGCCCACTAACGCTTCGTGATCAAAACTGACATAGGTACCTTGATCGGCCGGCTCACCCTCAGGCACCCACCACATGCGAAAAAGTCCCAGCACATGATCAATGCGTATCCCCCCAGCGTTGCGAAGCACCGTGCGCAACATATCGCGATAGGGCACGAATCCGGCCTCCGCGAGAGCATCTGGTCGCCAGGGCGGCTGCGCCCAGTTTTGTCCGAGTTGGTTGTACATATCCGGTGGGGCACCTACGGATACGCCCGTAGCCAGAACATCTTGAAGGGCCCAAGCATCGGCCCCGTCGTAGGCCACGCCCACCGCCAAGTCGTGCACGATGCCAATCGTCATGCCGGCGCGGAGCGCTGACGACTGCGCTTGTGCCAACTGTTCATCCATGAGCCACTGCAGCCACAGATGCCACCGCACCTCATCGGCGTGCCGCATCCGCCACTCGCTGACTGCCTCATTCGCCGGATGCCGGTATTCAGCCGGCCACAATGTCCAGCGGGCGCCATATTCACAGGCCAGCGCACTCCAGGTCGCGAAGTCAATCAACCCCGGTCCCAGATGGGCTACGAAAGCGTCAAACGATGCTTGACGGCCGACGCTTAATTCAATGTCAGCAATCACTCGCAACGCTTCTGCCTTCGCCGCCCAAATGGCGTCGCGGTCAATTCGATCATCGGGCAGTGCGTGGAGTTCGGTGAGGAGGTCACCGATTGCTTTGCGTGCCTTCGCTGTGAGGTACGCAAACTCATTGATCGTCTCAATACGCAGGTAGATCGGGTTCATAAATCGACGTGATGACGGCAAATAGGGAGAGGGCTCCATCGGGGGCACGAAAGTCGACGCATGCATCGGATTGAGCAGCAGGAAATCGGCACCCAAGGACACTGAACTCCAGGTGGCCAGGTCACGAGCGTCAACGGTGTCGCCCATGCCCCACGAGTGTTGTGACCGAAGCGCATACAACTGAACCATCAGTCCCCACATGCGCTCCTTAACCGCGAGAGCACGCGCCGGTAAGCGCCTGGGGGTCACCACCACAGTTCCCCGCGAAATACCCTCGGGCGTGGACGCGATCAACACATGCCATCCCAATGGCAGGTCCGCGGGAACGCAGAAGCTGGCCTCGCCCACCAGCCTGCCGTCAACCTCGCGGGGCGCCACCCAGTGCTCAAGCTGGGCAAGTTCAAGCGACCGGCCGTCTTCGCACTCCACCGCGACACGCACCGAGGCGCCGTGGTCGACATGTACCGGTAGTCGATGTTCGTCACCCTCGGTAATGACAAGTGTGGGCGGAAGCACCCGCCGCCAAGCGCGGATTTCTCGTTCACGGAGCGACTGATCGACAGACTCCGTTGTGCTCGGGTCGCCACCCATCGCCGTGATGACCGCGCGAAGAGTGCGTTCAGCGACTTGGACATGTTCACCGGATTGGCTCCAGTACTCCGTGGCGATCCCCATCGCACGCGCAAGTTCGTGTAGAGCGGACGAGTACCTGGCATCAACCGCATCAATCGGGGTCATCTGCTGTCCTTTCATGAGCCGTGCCTGATTCAGCACGCCGCCTGCACTGATGGCATGTCGGAATCCGGAGTGAAACTACTACCCATCCTTCTCTACGGTGGCACCTATGTCGGCTCCCTCGCAACAAGCAGTTTCCCGCGTTGGCACGGCCTGTACTTTGATGCACGTCGCCGGTGGACCGGTGGCGCTTCACGAGTTGGCTGCTGCGACGTGCGTGAGTGAGCGGCAGTTGCAGCGAGATTTCACCGAGGTATTGGGCACTAGCCCTCGGCAATACGGCGGGTGTGTCCGCACGACACGAGCGCGACGCAAACTCAGCGGCGCAACCAGCGTCACCGATGCCATCTTTGACGCCGGATACGGTTCGGTTCGCGCGTTTTATGACGAGGCAGCCCGCCGACTCGGCATGACCCCGCGTGATTACGCCATGGGAGCCCCCCAACATCTGTTGCTGTGGTCGATCACCCCAACGAAGGTGGGAACTGTGTTGGCCGTGGCATCACCTCAGGGGCTCTGTTCGACAGGCATTGGCGAACCCGACGAATTGACACGAAACATGCTCGCTGAGTTCCCGAATTCGGTCCTCGTTCGAGATGACGATGCCATGCGCGATGTGATGGTTGCGCTTGCTTTTTTGGCCGGTGGGCAACAAGCACCCGAACTGCCGCTCCACGTGCAAGGCACCGCGTTCCAGGCCCGCGTATGGTCGGCCCTGCGGACGATTCCATCAGGTGAAACGCGCACTTACACGCAGATTGCTGAGGTAATTGACCAACCCCAGGCAGTTCGAGCAGTGGCCAACGCCTGCGGGGCCAATCCGACAGCGCTGGTCATCCCGTGCCATCGGGTCATTCGTTCTGATGGATCACTCGGTGGTTATTACTGGGGTATTGAGATCAAACAATCACTGCTCGCATCCGAGTCTGCGTGAACACCGCTCGGAGGTGGCTGCCGTTTTACCTGCCGCTCGCGCTCATCTGGGGTTGCTCATTTCTCTTCATCAAAGTCGGGCTTGACTCCTTCAGCCCGGTTGGCGTGGCATTCGGCCGGATTTTTCTCGGCGCCCTCACATTGATCGGCATCTCCCTAGTACTTCGCTCTCGGCTCCCACCACGATGGTCATGGAAATACCTGTTCGTCGTGTCTTTGCTCTGGGTATCGATCCCGTGGATGCTCTTCAGCTTCGCTGAGACACAGGTCTCATCCGCCCTCGCCGGAATCATCAACGCACTTACGCCGCTGATGACTCTGGCCGCGATCGTGGTGGCATTTCGTGAAGAGAAGCCCACTGGTCGACGCATCGCCGGGCTGGTCATGGGCTTCATCGGCATGCTCATCGTGGTGGGCGTGTGGCAACCACTGGCGCTGGCCAGCACGTGGGCGATCGGCGGGCTGATTGTGGCCGTTGCCTGCTACGGCATGGGTTTTCCCTTTGCTCGCCGATACCTCACCGGCCCTTCCGCTCGCGAGCCCATTCCGGCGCTCTCTTTAGCAACGGGACTGCTGCTGTGGGGGGTCATCATCACCACACCCATCGCGCTCATCACCGGGATTGGCGACGGCCCATTCACGGCTGCGTCCATTGCCAGTGTTGCAGCTCTGGGAATCTTGGGCTCAGGAATCGCGTACCTGTTGAATTTTCAGGTAACCCAGCGTGCAGACGCGACAACGGCCAGCACAGTTACCTACCTCACTCCGCTGGTTGCGGTGATAGCCGGCGCGGTGATTCTTGGTGAGCAATTGTCTTGGAATCAGCCGGTCGGCGGCGTCATCGTCGTTCTCGGGGCCGCCGTGGCTCAGGGCCTCCTACCCCGCGGCACACCTTCACCGCGCACGCGTAGTCGCCGACGTTAAGGTCGAACGCGTGACTGACACCAGCCCGATCTATCCCTCCCCGGCCCGCCTTGACCTGATTGAGCAACTTCACGGACACGAGGTGGCCGACCCGTACCGATACTTAGAAGATCCCACCGATGCGCGAACAATCCAGTGGCGAGCCGATCAAGAGCCACTCATCAGGCACGAGCGCACCGGATGGTCAACTCGCCCGCATTTCGCTGAACGCATCGAGCAGTTGATGGGCTCGGGAACCATCTCACCGCCGTACTTTCGCAATGACCGCACATTCTTTATGCGCCGGGACCCAGGTCAGCAGTTTGCCGTGTTGTACACGATTGACCCGGGCTCGACGCAGCCGCGCGTCCTGCTCGACCCCATGGTGTTAGACCCCGAAGGGCTGACCACCTTGGACTCTTGGCAGCCCAGTAAAGATGGCACTCGAATCGCTTATCAGATCTCTATCGGCGGTAACGAGGAATCAATTTTGTACGTGATGGATACCACCACCGGCGATGTCGTGGACGGTCCGATTGATCGATGTCGGTATTCGCCGATCGCATGGTTACCCGGGGCTGACGCCTTTTACTATGTGCGACGGCTGCCGCCTGAGGATCTTCCTGCGGCCGAGGCTAATTTCCATCGACGGGTCTATCTGCACTTCGTCGGTGCCGATCCGCTTGCAGATGTGCTGATTTTCGGCGCCGGCATGACCATGACCAATTATTACGGTGTTGAGGTCAGCCGCGATGGCCACTGGTTGCAGGTGTCGGCCGCAGAGGGAACCGAACCCCGCAATGACCTCTGGCTTGCCGACCTCACCACGAGCTCGCCTGAGCAGCCAGCGTTCGTACTGGTGCAGGGCGATGTCGACGCCCAAACCGGGATTGACTTTGGGCGTAATGGTCTGCTGTATATATCGACCGACCGCGAAGCTCCTCGTGGCCGCGTGTGTGTGACAGATCCCGAACACTTAGCCGCGACCGACTGGCGCGACCTGATTGACGAAGACCCCGATGCCGTCCTCGATGGATTCGCCATCCTTGATGGGCCTGAGCTCACCCAGCCGATGATGCTCGTGGTGCGCACGCGGCACGTCATCAGCGAGTTAACACTGCACGATTTGAAGTCAGGCGCCCTGATCGAACGTATAGACCTACCTGGCGCGGGTACTTTCGCCGGACCCATTGAGCGTCCAGATGGCGGGCCGGTGGTGTGGGGCGTCTACACCGATCACACCACCGTGCCCCAGATTTACGCGTTCGATGGCCGCACTCGGGAGCTATCGCTTTATGCCGCTCCACCCGGAGTGGTCGACGTGCCCACCGTGCACTCCCAGCAGGTCACGTACACCAGCGCCGATGGGACCTTGGTTCGGATGTTCATCATTTCCCCGACCGGTATTGCCGATCAGCCACGCCCCACCGTTCTCTACGGATACGGCGGGTTTGGAATTCCACTCTCACCCGGATACTCAGCCTCGGTGCTGGCCTGGGTTGAAGCCGGTGGCGTGTGGGCCGTTGCGAATCTGCGCGGTGGTGGCGAGGAGGGCGAAGAATGGCACAGGGCCGGCATGCTGGCGCACAAGCAGAACGTGTTCGATGACTTTCACGCTGCCGCCGAATACCTGATCGAACAGGGCTGGACCTCGCGGGAACAATTGGCCATCAACGGCGGATCCAACGGCGGTTTGCTCGTTGGTGCCGCGATGACTCAGCGCCCAGACCTCTATCAGGTTGTCGTGTGCGTCGCACCCTTGCTGGACATGGTGCGATACACCACGAGCGAGTTGGGACCCACCTGGACAGTCGAGTACGGCGATCCTGACATCGCCGACGAACTGGGCTGGCTTCTGGGCTACTCCCCCTACCACCGAGTAGTGAACGGCATCGACTACCCCGCCACGATGTTCGTCGCCTTCGACAACGACACCCGCACCGACCCGATGCACGCACGCAAGATGTGCGCTGCCGTACAACACGCGACCACCGGCATGCGCCCGGTTCTCCTGCGTGCGGAGGGAGATGTCGGACACGGCGCGCGGTCAACCTCCAAGGCAATCGACGAATCAGCCGACATGCTGGCCTTCATGGCCCGGTGGACGGGGCTACACACCGCTTAGGAGCACCCATGTCCGACCAAGACGTCGTGAACGCTGATGACACCTCGATCATTGCCGAGTGGTGGCAAAGCCTTGAGTCATTGCCGTTCGATGAAGTTTTCCGAATCGCGATCGTCATCGGTATTGCTGTGCTCTTGCACTTCGTTCTGCGCCGCACGATTCGTAGCTTCGTCAAGCGGACTGTTGACCGAGCACCCCAAAAACAGCAGCGAAATCGTGGCGGTCTCGCCCCGGGCGATAAGGAGGTAGTCGAGCAGTTACGGGAGCGCACCGCCCAACGGGCTCAAGCCTTCGGCACGCTCCTGCGCAGTGCTGCGGCCATAGCGATCTGGTCGATCGCCACACTCACGATCTTGTCGATTATCGGCATCAACGTGACTCCGATTCTGGCCAGCGCGGGGGTCGCCGGTGTGGTCATCGGTTTTGGCGCACAAACGCTAGTCGCCGACTACCTTGCCGGCATCTCCATCATCTTTGAGGATCAACTCGGCGTGGGTGACGTCGTTGACACCGGCCAGGTCCTGGGTGTCGTTGAGGAAGTTGCCCTTCGCTACACGCGCATACGCGACTTCTACGGCACCGTTTGGTACATCCGCAACGGTCAGATGCAATATGTGGCCAACCAGTCCCAGGGCTGGACATACGCCTTGCTCGATATTCCCGTTGCTGTCACCACCGACCTCAACGTCTTACGTGATGTCGTGAATCGTGCGGGCGCGGAATTATTTGCTGATCAGCGACATCAACCCGACCTCCTCGAGGCCCCTTTCTTTGGCGGAGTGGAGGCACTTGCCGGAGACGCCGTGACCGTTCGAGTCATGGGCCGGATCCGCCCGCCCAACCAGTACGCCACGGTGCGCACCATCCGCCAGGCAATGAAAATCGCCCTCGATAACGCCGGAATTCGAGTTCCCCAGCAGATAATTCAGATCGACGAGGTGCCAAGGAGCGAATAAAGGGCCAGACTGGGCTCATGAGCAAGTTGTGTCTGGTTACAGGTGCCACCGGTTATGTGGGCGGCCGCCTCATCCCTCGACTACTGGAAGCAGGCCGACGAGTTCGGGTGATGGTGCGCCATCCGGAGCGTTTGCGGGACATGCCCTGGTACGACGACGTCGAAGTCGCCGTGGCAGACGCCGGCGACATTGATTCACTGATCTCCGCGCTTGTCGACGTCGATGTGGCCTATTACCTGCTCCACTCGCTGCAGCATGGGCAGGAACTAGAGACCGAGGAACGTCGGCTCGCTCGTAACTTCGCCAACGCAGCCCGAATCAATAACGTGAGTCGCATCGTGTACCTCGGCGGCTTGGCACCGGACATACCGCTCGGCAAAATGAGCCCGCACATGCGCTCTCGGGTCGAGGTCGGCGAGACCCTGCGTGCCTCTGGTATTCCCGTGGCCGAGTTGCGAGCCGCGGTCATCATCGGCTCAGGATCTGCGTCATTTGAAATGCTCCGGTACCTCACCGAGCGCCTTCCGGCCATGATCACACCCCGCTGGGTGCGCACGAAGACCCAACCAATCGCGGTGCGTGACGTGTTGCGTTACCTCGTGCGTGCAGCCGATTTGCCGCCGGAAGTCAGTCGGTCCTTTGATATCGGCGGACCAGAGGTCATCAGTTACGAAAACATGATGCACCGCTACGCAGCCGTCGCTGGCCTTCCCAAGCGCGTGATCTTGCCGATCAACCTGCTCTCGCCCGGCTTATCTAGCCATTGGGTCGGTCTCGTAACGCCTGTTCCGCGCCGACTCGCCAAGCCTCTGGTGCAATCGCTGAGGCACAACTCGGTGTGTCTGGAAAACGACATCAAGCGGTGGATTCCCGACCCGCCTGAGGGTCTGATGGGATTTGATCAGGCAGTATCGCTTGCGCTGCAACGTGTGCGAGACGCCGATGTGGCGACCCGGTGGTCGTCGGCCTCCTACCCGGGCACTCCGAGTGATCCACTACCGACCGACCCCGACTGGGCCGGTGGCACTCTTTACACCGATGTGCGGACGGTGGAGTCATCGGCTTCGCCAGCCGAGATGTGGCGAGCCGTCGAACGCATTGGTGGTGATCATGGGTGGTATTCAGCGAGTTTCTTATGGGAGGTACGTGGGCTCATGGATCGGTTGGCTGGCGGAGTCGGATTACGCCGCGGCCGACGCGACCCAGACCAACTGTTGGTGGGCGACTGCGTTGATTTCTGGCGCGTCGAGGAACGACAGCCCCCACACCTGCTGCGTCTACGTGCGGAGATGAAGATGCCGGGCCTGGCGTGGCTTGAGTTCACGATCACCGAGAAGCCAGGCGGTGGATCAGTCTTGCAACAGCGCGCGGTGTTCTACCCGCACGGATTGACCGGTCACGGGTACTGGTGGTCAGTTGCTCCCTTCCACCGTTTCGTCTTCCCTGGCATGGCCGCGCATGTCGTGGCTGAAGCAGAGGGGCACCCCATGCTCGCCGCCGCAGGCTCCTAGGCGCACCATAGAGGGCGTGCCTGATGTCCATGGGTGAACTCGGGCTTGACAAAGTATTGACTAACGAAAACCAAGGAGAGCACTAATGGGCTTGATTTCCCGCGCGGCATCGCTTGCATCGGTGCCGGTCACCACGGGGGCCCGCATGGCCGGTGCAGCAACTGCGGCCGCTTTTGGTGCGGACAAGGACGCCATGTACGCCAAGGCCACGGCGGCTTCCATTGAGACCTTGACCTCCGCGCTAGCAAAGGCCCGTGGACCGGCCCTGAAGTTCGGCCAGGCCCTTGCCGTGTTCTCTTCCGCGCTTCCTCCCGAGCAGGCCGCCCAACTGTCAGCGCTGACGCGCCTTTACGAAGACGCCACCCCGCAACCCATGAGCAAAATCTCAAAGGTGTTCGATCAGCTCCCTGCGGGGGTTGACGTTGATCCTGAGGCAATTGCTGCGGCAAGCCTCGGCCAAGTGCACCGCGCCACCTGGACTGATGGTCGCCCCGTTGCCATCAAGGTCCAGTATCCCGATGCTCCGAGGGTCGTTAAGTCAGACATGCTTCAGTTGAAGGCTATGGCTCCCCTCGTGGGTCGACTACTGCCTAATCTTGATGTTCGCGCCCTCATCGACGAGCACGCACAGCGACTCAGTGAAGAACTTGACTACACCAAAGAGGCTGCGTGGCAGGAGAAATTCCGACTCGGCTGGGCCGGAGACAACATCGTCATTCCCGAAGTCCTTTTCGCAACGAAAACGATTCTGGTGACCGAATGGATCGAGGGCACCCCCTTTACCGCTCTAGCAAATGAGCCTGGCGAGCGACGCAATGCCGCGGGTCGCGCACTAGCCCGGTTCGCCTTCTGGTCACCGCGCCTCGTGGGGGCAACCCATGCCGATCCACATCCCGGCAACTTCCGACTTCTCGCTGACGATCGTCTGGCCGTGTTGGATTTCGGAAGTGTTGCCGCAGATGCCGGCATCTTCACCCGCTTATTCACCACCACCATGCTGCTCAGTGTGGACAGCGACTTCGAGGCCGTCCGGCAGGCCTGGGTGGATGCAGGATTAATAGCCGAATCAACGACGACCGAACAACTCTTAGGCCTTCTCGACGTCGATACGCGCCCCTACACACGCGAGGAATTCACGTTTAGTCGCGAGTGGCTGCAGTCACGCTCGCAGGCGTGGCAAGACCCGGTCGTCGCGCTGCAAGGAGTGAATCAATTGCGCTTTCCCCCCGACTACCTCCTCGAGCATCGCGCTGTGATGGGCTCGCTGGCGTTGCTGTGCAGCATTGACGCAACGGTTGACTTCCGTGCCGTGCTCGATCAGGTCGAACAAGACCTCACCGATGCCGCCTAGTCAAGAACTCACGCCCTACGAACGCTTCGGCGGGCATGAGTTCTTCGCATCCCTCGTGCACGAGTTCTATGTCGAGGTAGGTAAGGATGCTCACCTGCGGGCTATGTATCCAGACCAGGATCTTGGGCCAGCTGAGGAACGCCTACGACTGTTTCTCGAGCAGTATTGGGGCGGCCCCACGACCTATTCTGACGAACGCGGGCATCCGCGGCTTCGAATGCGCCATGCCCCCTATGTAATCGACCCGCAGGCCCGTGACCGTTGGTTAGCCTGCATGCGAACCGCCGTTGATCGCCAAGCACTCCCCGACGCGCAAGAACGCGAACTGTGGAACTACCTCTACCAAGCCGCCATGGCTATGGTCAACACGATGCCAAGCGAGCCATTGAACCCGTAACCGCTTGCAGGAGACTGCGCTAGGCTCATTGCGTGACCGAAACTGCAGCACCGGGGCTAGCCGCACCTGCCCAGACTGACGTATCTCATCGGGTGTCTCACACCACCACCGATTGGTGGCGCTCGGCGGTGATTTATCAGGTCTATCCCCGCTCATTCGCCGACCACAGCGGCAACGGCGTGGGCGACCTGCGCGGCATCATCGACCGCCTCCCCTACCTTAGCGATCTCGGGGTAGATGCGTTGTGGCTCAATCCTTTCTACTGTTCGCCGCAAAACGATGCCGGTTATGACGTGGCCAACTATTACGAGGTCGACCCACTCTTTGGTAGTACACGCGATGCCGAGGAGCTCATCATCCGCGCACACGAACTGAACCTGCGAGTGATCTTCGACATCGTGCCCAACCACACGTCGATAGAGCACGCTTGGTTCAGGCAGGCACTTCTCACAGCACCGGGTTCAGCAGCCTGGAACCGCTACCACTGCGTACGCGGCCTCGGCGAAGACGGCAGCCGACCCCCAAACGACTGGCGGAGCGTTTTTGGCGGTAGCGGGTGGAGCCAAATCCTTGATCCCGACACCGCAGAGCCGACCGGGTGGTGGTACCTCCACCTGTTCGATGCGACGCAGCCTGACCTCAATTGGGACCACGAGGATGTTCGCGCCGAACACGAGCAGGTCCTGAAATTTTGGTTCGATCGAGGCGTTGATGGCTTCCGTATTGATGTCGCACACGGGTTGGTCAAGAGCCCGGGTTATCCGTTCTCAGGCGAAAGCGACCGGGTACTCGGCGTGGCTGATGACGTGCCCGTGCTACCCCAATGGGATCAGCCAGGGGTACATGACGTGTACCGCTCGTGGCGCCGTTTGGCCGATTCATACGATCCACCGCGTGTGTTTTGCGGTGAAGTATGGGTCTCCACACCCGAGGCGCAAGCTCAGTACCTACGACCCGATGAACTGCACACAGCATTCAACTTTCACTACCTGAAAACTCGGTGGGATGCAGAACATTTGCGCGAAACCATTGACCATTCGCTGGCAACTGCCGATTCAGTGAGCGCACCTTGTACTTGGGTGTTGAGCAATCACGATGTGTGGCGCCACGTTTCGCGATTAGCTCCCGAGAATCCACAGGGAAACCAAGACCTATCCACTGGTATGGCGCGCGCCCGGGCAGCGTCCCTGATCATGCTGGCTCTACCCGGTTCGGCATACCTATACCAAGGCGAGGAGCTCGGACTACCCGAGGTGCTCGACCTCCCAGCGCAGTCGCGTCAAGATCCAATCTTTGCTCGCACCGATGGCGCGGCCCTTGGCCGAGACGGCTGCCGGGTACCACTTCCCTGGACGGCACAACCGCCAACCTTCGGCTTCAACTCCACCGGTCAGTCGTGGCTGCCCCAACCTGACATGTGGGGCGAGCTCAGCGTCGAAACGCAACTGCGCGATGCGGACTCGTGTCTATCGATGTACCGCCAAGCCCTCGCCCTCCGGGCGGACGAGTCCATCTTCAATGAGGGAACGCTCGAGTGGCTGAGTTCACCCGTCGACACGATCGCCTTTCGCCGACCCGGCCGTGACTCAGTGATTGCGGTGATGAATCTCAGCGATGAACCGCTGACATGGATGGCTCAGAAACTCCTCCTGGCGAGTTCATCCCAGGTCACCGCCGAGCCGAGCACTCAAAATCACGCCCTTGGCCTCGTCGTCACCTTGGCGCCTAACACTGCCGCGTGGGTGCGTGAGTAGAGCCAGTTACCGCACCACGGAAAGCGCTGGGCGGTCCAGTGCACCGGGTACACGAACAAAAACCTGACCCTTGACCGTGGTGAACTTCTTCCAGCCCGTGCGCGTGCTGGCCGCGACCCGAGAGGAATCCGGTGACAGCAACCCCATCAGCCGCGCCGCGTGCAGCGCTCGAAGCGGCAGTCCACCGAAGCTGGGCTCATCCCAAATCTCCGCCGCCAGCCCGTCGGTGTCGACAGCCGTCTGGGCGCGCGTTTTGAAGTCGGCAACGGCAGCATCAACCATCGGCACGACGTCACTGGCCACACCTGGTATCGGCAATTGCCAACCATCGTTAGGGGGCAGCACGGCAATCTCGGCACCGCCGGGCACACTATGCCTGAGATCGACAACCAGAGCGTATTGACCATCAGCACAGATAATGGTCGCAGCGGCATCTGCCGCGAGCACAGTGACATCTAGGTCTGCGCGGCTCGCATCAACCAGTGGCAACTGCACGTACGTCATCACGCCCAACGGGGGGGTCGCGTAGATGCCAACCGAGCCGTCGCCAGCCACGATCCGCACGACCGAGCGAGAATTCAACTTTTGCAGCCGTTCGAGGTGGGCACGCAGCAGACGTGCCTCGTGCTCACCGATCGATAAACGCACGATCTTTCCTCCTGAAGGACTCATCACTGGTGATCCTCGGCTGCGCCCATGGCAGATTCCAACCATGTGCGTACCTCGCCAGGAATAGGTCGAGACTTCTGCGTGGCGGGGTCGAAGACAACCATGACCGTCTTGGCACGAGCGGCCAATGAACCATCACTGTCGAGGATTCTGTAGGCAACCACGTACGACGACCTCCCAATCGACTCGATCCACGTCTCGACCACGAGCGGCTCCAAACCCATGCCAATCGGCGCGATGTAGTCGATTTCTTGCCGCGCCACCACCTGCGGCATCGCTACCACTGTCTCTCGCCCAAGCCCGGCTAGCAAACGGAAGCGAGCTTCTTGCAGGTACTCGTGATACACGACGTTGTTGACGTGACCCATCAGATCAAGGTCTGAGAATCTGCGATCAATAACGATTCGGGTACTGCCCATGTCTAGTTGCGGGTGAGCTTGCGGTAGGTCGCCCGGTGTGGTCGGGCCGCCTCGGCACCTAGTCGCTGCACCTTATTGCGCTCATAGGAATCGAAATTGCCTTCAAACCAAAACCACTGGGAATCACCCTCATAAGCGAGGATGTGAGTGGCAATGCGATCGAGGAACCATCGATCATGGGAGGTGATGACCGCGCAGCCGGGAAACTCCAGAAGAGCATTTTCCAATGATCCGAGTGTTTCTACATCGAGGTCGTTGGTTGGTTCGTCCAGCAGCAGCAAGTTGCCGCCCATCTTGAGAGTCAAGGCGAGATTGAGCCGATTACGCTCGCCGCCAGAGAGTACCCCGGCTGGTTTTTGCTGATCTGGGCCTTTGAACCCAAAGGCCGATACATAGGCACGCGACGGCATTTCGACGTTGCCGACCTTGATCCAGTCCAGCTCATCGGACACGACCTGCCACACATTTTTCGTCGGATCGATACCACCTCGACCTTGATCAACATACGAAAGCCGAACAGTGTCGCCCACACGAATATCGCCGGACGTCGGTAATTCCGCCTTGTCGTCTGCGCCACCCTCAGCCGCAGCGACGATCATCCGAAATAGCGTGGTCTTTCCCACTCCGTTTGGTCCAATAACACCGACAATACCGTTACGCGGCAGGGTAAAAGACAGATCATCAATCAGCATCCGATCGCCGAATCCCTTGATCAAATGATCGCACTCGACCACCATGCTGCCCAGGCGAGGGCCAGGTGGAATCTGGATTTCCTCAAAATCAAGTTTTCGGGTCTTCTCCGCCTCGGTGGCCATTTCCTCATATCGATCCAAGCGCGAGCGACTCTTGGTCTGACGGGCCTTGGCATTTGAGCGCACCCATTCAAGTTCATCACCGAGCCGTTTGGCCAGTTTGACGTCTTTGTTTCCCTCGACCTTCAAGCGGGAAGCCTTCTTCTCCAGGTAGGTGGAGTAGTTGCCCTCATAGGGATAGGCGCGCCCTCGGTCGAGTTCGAGGATCCATTGGGCAACGTTGTCGAGAAAGTAGCGATCGTGAGTAATGGCAATCACGGTTCCGGGATACTTTTCGAGGTGCTGCTCAAGCCACAACACGCTCTCGGCATCGAGGTGGTTGGTGGGCTCATCAAGCAAGAGCAGGTCGGGCTGACGCAACAGGAGGGCACACAGAGCAACGCGACGTTTCTCGCCACCGGACAGCACTGACACATCGGCATCACCGGGTGGGCAACGAAGGGCATCCATGGCCTGATCGAGTTGAGAGTCCAGGTCCCAAGCGCCCCGGTGATCGATCGCCTCCTGCAAGGTACCCATCTCGGCCATCAAAGCGTCAAAGTCAGCGTCGGGGTCAGCCATCGCGGCGGAGATTTCATTGAAGCGGTCGACCATGCCTTTGGTTTCGGCCACGCCCAGCTCAACGTTTTCCAGCACGGATTTGGTTTCATCAAGTTCTGGCTCTTGCATCAAGATGCCGACGGTGAACCCGGGAGCTAATCCGGCGTCGCCATTGGACACTTGATCAATACCAGCCATGATTTTCAGCAACGTCGACTTACCCGCACCGTTGGGGCCCACCACACCGATCTTGGCGCCAGGCAGAAACGACAACGTCACGTCATCCAAAATGACCTTGTCGCCATGAGCTTTGCGTGCCTTATAAAGGGTGTAAATGAACTCAGCCATATCCCCGAGGGTAATGGGCCAGCCTGCTTTGCCACGACCCAGGACGTAATTCCTAGAACGGAGGCGATGCCTCGGCTGATGCCTCCGTGATGGCTCGTTCCTCCTGGCGCTCCACTGCCGCCGACTTCACGCTCGATGCGGGGCGCAATTGCGTCGCGACTCTAGCCAAGTTTATTCCAATCGCTGTGGCATCTATTTGGTAGTAGGTGACCTTGCGAGCACTCGCCGTAGATTGGCTGTCTTGGTCGGGTGAGGAGGATGTCAGACGGCCGGTGACCAACACTGGCATTCCCTTCTCCAGAGATTCAACAGCGTTTTCAGCCATGGTTCGCCAACACACGACGTCCATGAAGGTCGTTTCGCCATCGACCCACCCGCCCTTTGCCTCTTGATAGCGCCGCGGGGTGTGTGCAATACGGAACGTGCAGCGCGAGGGACGATTTTCGCCGCTACTAAATCGAGGATCAAACACAATGTTGCCCGTCATCGTGATCTCATTTATTTGCATATCCATCTCTCCTGGATTTCGTGAGTCTGGGTGGACCAGTCGAACCGGTCGTGACTCACCCTTTCCCCACCTTTCCCGGGCCGAATAGCCCTGGGCAGACATGTGTGGGCGGGCTCGTTGTTCATCCGCTGTGGGCAACACCTGCCTACCAACACTTGCCTACATTGATGCGCGGAAGGCCAATTAGGTGGATGATCAAGCCTGTGACCACTGTTCGGGCACCGGCGCTGCCCGCCCAGGCCATATCCAACGCTGCACGTCAGGTGCTGTGGCTTGGCCCGATCGGTGCTGGTGTTGCACTTTTGATCGCGATTATCGGTCGCGTCCCCTCCTCCAGTGTGGACGTGCCCTTATGGGTGGTGACGATCGCCGCCATAGCGCTGGCGATTGGTATTCCCCACGGCGCCGTCGACCATTTGATTCTTGGCAGTCGACTTTCCCGGCAGCGCTTGTTCTGGCTCGGACTCGCCTACCTACTCATCGCTACAGCGGCCACGGTCGCAATCTTGATCGCTCCCGCACCAGCATTGCTGGTGGTTGTCGCCATGACCGTCTGGCACTTCGGTAGCGGCGATATTGAAGCGTGGCGAACACTGACCAATGACCCTGGCAAACCTGTCGGCTGGCAACGGGTTCTGTTGATCATTGCAGCGGGTGGCGCCCCCGTCGTCTTGCCACTCACTTCACCGGCTGCGCTAGCGACCCTCAATACATTGAATTCCGAACTTGGAGCACTCTGGAGCGCCCCTGCGACAACGGTCGTGCGCATTGCCGTCCTCATTGCCGTGGTTCTGGCCGTAGTGCTCCTCCTCCACACCCAGCGACCGTGGGCGGCGATTCAAATCATGATCCTGGCCGCACTCGGAATATTTGCCGCACCACTGCTTGCCTTCGCTATGTACTTCGGCGTGTGGCACGCACTACGACACACGGCTCGTTTGGCATTTCTCCGCAACGGCACGGTGACCTGGCGCGGCATTGGTCAGGTCACGGCTGCAGGGTTACCTGCGCTCGTCGGGTCAATGATCGTTGTGGCCGTGGTGCTGGCCTTCGGTGGCGGTATCGACCGCGCTGCAGCGTGGCTCTGGATTGGCCTAGCAATCGTGTGGGGTCTGACCGTGCCGCACATGGCGCTGGTGGAGAGATTCGACCGCGACCAAACGCGCGAGCCTGCAGTGCCACAATGAGGTCGCCTGAAACCTTCGGGCATCAGCGCCCGTAGCTCAACGGATAGAGCAACCGGTTTCTACCCGGTCGGTTGGGGGTTCGAGTCCCTCCGGGCGCACGTTTTCCGCGTAAATTTCGCAACTTCAGCGGGGTCTTGGACACGCAGCGTTCAGCGCGCCCCCGACCTACTGCGTCCGCGCAGAACATCCCACCGCTTCACCGCCGCGGCCACGAAATAGACCAGGGGCGCGACGGCAATGACGGGCAGCCAGGCAGAACCACCCAAAGGTGCGGTGTCAAAAACCGCATTCATCACGGGTACGTAGGTCAAGGCAAGTTGCAGCGCGATCATCGCCGCCACACCGACCCAGATCCATCGATTACTGAAGTAGCCCACGCTGGCCACGGAACCCCGAAGCGATCTGCAGGCAAAGAGGTAGGCGATCTCCATCGCCACCAGAGCATTGACAGCAATCGTGCGTGACTCCGACGTACCCGCGCCAAACTCAACAGCAATGAGGAAGACCCCGTAGGTCCCGACCAGCATGGCCGTGCCCACCACAATGAGACGTGCCAGCAGCCCACCTGTGACAAGTTGCTGGCGAGGTGGCCTTGGGGGCCTCGTCATGATGTCGGGCTCGGCCGGCTCGAAGGCGAGCATCATCCCAAGAGCTAAGGCAGTCGTCATGTTGATCCACAGGATTTGTATCGGCAGGATCGGCAGCATCGCGCCGAGGATGACCGCCACGAGGACGATGAGGCCTTCAGCAAGATTGGTGGGCAGCGTCCAGGCAATGAACTTTCTGAGGTTGTCGTAGACGGTGCGCCCCTCTTCGACCGCCGCCTCGATGGTCGCGAAGTCGTCGTCGACCAACACCATGTCCGCCGTCTCCTTGGCCACATCGGTGCCTCCCTGGCCCATGGCAATGCCGATGTCGGCTTGCTTGAGGGCCGGAGCGTCGTTGACTCCATCGCCGGTCATCGCGACGACATGACCCTCCGCCTGCAGCGCGCGCACGATCCCCAGCTTCTGCTCGGCGGTCACTCTCGCGAAGACATGACTGCCCAGGATCTTCGTGACAGTCTCAGACTGCGGTACTTCCGCGAGCTGGCCCCCGCTGACTACTTCTAGAGAGTCACCGCCGAGCCCCACCTGCGTCGCGATGGCGCGCGCGGTGCGCATGTGATCGCCGGTGATCATCTTCACGTCGATACCCGCCGTGCGACAAGCGGCTACTGCCGCGAGCGCATCCGCTCGAGGAGGATCCTGAAGTGCCTGCAGTCCAAGAAATCGCAGTGACGTAGCCCGTAACGATGCGAGTGCCAACTGGAAGTCCCCGGGCACGCCGACCCCGGCGAAGGCCATGACGCGCAGCGCCTGATCTCCCGCTTCCTCGGCCGCCGCCGTGACTCGCTGCACCTCCTGTTCGCTCATGTCGCATAGCGCAACGACCTCTTCGACGGCGCCCTTGACCACGACGAAGGCTGTGTCGGCGCCGGTCGTGTGGAGCGTCGCCATGAGCCTGAGCTCTGATGCGAATGGGATCTCCTGGGTCCTCAGCATGCCGACCGCCTGCGCAACGGCATCGGGAGCCGCTCGATGGGCGGCGGCAAGGAGTGCGATCTCGGTCGGATCGCCGACATTGTCGTCCCGATGATCGACGCCTGATCCAACGCTCGCGTCATTGCACAGGACGCCTGCAAGGAGGCACTCCCTCACTGCGGCCGGCACCGGAGAGGGTCCGATTGGCCACCAGCGCCCAGTCGCGTAGGCGGACTGGACGGTCATTTGGTTTTCGGTCAGCGTGCCCGTCTTATCCGTGCAGATCACGGTGACGCTGCCCAGAGTTTCCACTGCCGGGAGTCGGCGGATGATGGTTCGACGTCGAGCCATGCGCGCCACTCCGATAGCCAGAGTGATCGTCATGACGGCCGGCAGTCCCTCGGGGATCGCCCCAACGGCGAGTGCCACCGCTGCAGTCACCATGTAGGAGATCGACTCGCCGCGAATGAGCCCGATGACGAAGGTCACCGCAGCCAGGCCGAGGATCGCCAAGGTGATCAGTTTGCTGAAGCTGGCCAGCTTGCGTGTCAGCGGCGTA
>JAFMCH010000112.1 GCA_017857875.1 Actinomycetota bacterium
AGTCACCGCAGTTCTTGCGGTGGCACGAGATCGCAGTCGAACACGCACAGATCGGCATGCGCCCTATTGCCAGTCATGGTCTGTGGTCTGGCCGAGCGCCCTTTGGTACTGCACGTGTCAAGCCAGATCCGAATCAGTGCGTAGCGTCGATCACGAGGGCTCGCCTACGGCCGCGAATGCTGACGAAGTTCTGGCGGTCGGTCCCGCCTGTCGTGTCTGACCTGCGCACTGATCCGGCCGTGCTATTCACCCTGGGAATCGGGGAAGCCCCCGTTGGGCTGCAAGGAACCTTCAGCCTTTGGCGCAGTGGTCGTGATATGTCGGCCTTTGCCTATCAGCGCCCAGCACATCAGCGTGCTGTTGAGCAAACGAGGGAAAATGACTGGTACTCCGAAGAACTCTTCGCCAGATTTTCCGTGGAGTCAGTTCGCGGGACCTACCGTGGTGAGTCGATCGCGAGTGAGTGCCGATAGAGCCGATGTGAAAAAGCCCAGGCCGTCGGTGCTCGGTCCGGTGAGGTCCTCAACGGCGTGTTCGGGATGGGGCATCAGGCCGACGACATTTCCGCGCGCATTGGTGATCCCGGCGATGTTGCGTCGGCTGCCGTTGGGGTTGGCTCCGACGTATCGAGCGATGATGCGCCCTTCAGCCTCGAGCATGTCAAGGGTCGATTCATCAGCAACGTAGCCTCCCTCGCCGTTCTTGAGCGGAACGACGATTGTCTCGCCGATCTCGAAGCTTTGTGTCCAGGGGGTGGAGGCGTTTTCGATGATCAAGGGTTGATCGCGGCAAATGAAGTGCAGGTGGTCATTGCGGGTGAGCGCGCCTGGCAAGAGTCCGGATTCGCACAGAATTTGAAATCCGTTGCAGATGCCCAACACGGGCATGCCGTCGTTGGCAGCATCGACAAGGGCACCCATGACAGGGGCAAACTTGGCGATGGCACCACATCGAAGATAGTCACCGTAGGAAAACCCACCCGGAAGAATGACCGCATCAACGGACCTGAGGTCGGCGTCCGCGTGCCACAGCCGCACCGGCTCAGCACCGGCCAGTGAGACGGCTCGAGCCGCGTCCTGATCGTCGAGAGAGCCAGGAAAACTCACCACTCCGACGCGGACGGTCGTCATGCTTCAATCCGCAGTTCGTAGTCCTCAATGACGGGATTGCTGAGTAATTCCGCGGCAACGCGATGCAAGTCGTCCAGTGAAGCGTCGGCCAGGGCACCATCGAGGGTGATTTCAAACCGCTTTCCTTGCCGCACGTCAACGACGTCCGTGATACCCAGGCGCCCCAGCGCACCAATGATGGCGCGGCCCTGAGGGTCGAGTATTTCTGGCTTCAGCATGACCTCAACGATCACGCGCGGCGCAGTGGGCATGAGGCTCCCTAAGAAAGTGGGGACGAAGGCCGACGGGCTTCAGTCTAGGCAGGCCGCATTAGCGCCAGAATCGGGCTGCAGACCTCGTGGAGGTGGCATCGATCTCTGTGCTCGAAAGCACACCGCCGGCACCGCCGAAGTTTCCTGTTCCGCCGATGATGGCGAGGTCCGTAGTCGGACCATTCGTGGTGGCGATTCCGCTCACGACGATGGTTCCACCCGCGAGATTGATCTCCCGAGTGATGACGCGGATCGAGCTGTCATCGCCTGTGTCGTAGGTGTATCGAGCGGCAATTGAGGTGCCGAGAGGGCCCGTGCCATTGGCGCGTCGCGCGACCTCCGTTGCGGCCGTGACCATCGGGCCACCGGGAAGTGCCACGGTGAAACTTCGCTGATCAATGTCAAACCACCGCTGCCGCTGTACCTTGCCTGAGCGCGGATCCAAGCGCAGCGTCACCGTGACTCGATCTGAACCACGGGGTCTGGCGATGGCTTCCCCACGGGCCCCGGCGTAGTCGCCCGTCCCACCGAGCACGGCAAAGCGCGAGGTGGTCAGGCGGCCGTTGTTCGTGGTGGTGATGCCGCGCAGCAACACCGACCCGCTGGGCAGGTTCAGATGCACATCCTCGGCGAACTCAGGCGTGGCGTCTTTGCCACCGATTCGGGTTGAGATTGATGTCCATTGCGCGGTGCTAGAAGAGGCTGTTGATCGGCTAATGGAACCGCGTCCGTCGCGTCGATCGGTTGCCGCGGTCGAAACATCAAAGTCGTGGACCTGCAGATTTTCTCGTTCGGTCATCGGGCTGACGAACACGTCGAAGGCAAGCCGCGCACCTCCGCTATTGCCGATGGGTTGCACGGAGAGGGTGCCGCGTGCGGTTGCGTAGATTCCGGTGCCACCGACAACCGGCATGATGTTCAAAATAGTGGCGGGACCGCCTCGGGGAAACTCGTTCATGGCGGCTGCCGTGAGAGTTCCACCGCGCACCTTGATGGTCACCTGCGTATTGCGGGTCTCTACCGATCGTCCTGGTGTAACCACGCGGCTGACCATGGTGGCGCTGCCACTTCGCGTGCCCTGGTAGGTGTCACTCACGGGGCCGGTAGTGATCGTGAGATCGCCGACTCCTTGCGCGCGGCGATGACCGGTAGGAACGGTGACGCGGTCGGCAAATGTGGCGAAGTATGCGAAGGATTTCTTTGTGGATCGCAATTCGGCCGCATTGGATGGGTGCGTCGAGGAGAAGCTCAGCCCGAATCCAAGTAGTAGCGCCAGGCAAGCAATAACTGCTGTCACCGTTGGCTGCCGTACGTGGCTTGTCACGATCATGCATTCACCATACTTCTTCGAACCCGGTGATCACTAGCGAGATTTCTCAGCCAGATACACACCGCTCAGCACGATGAGACCCCCAATAATCTGCATGACGGTCAAGATCTCGGCCAGTGCAAGCCAGGCCA
>JAFMCH010000051.1 GCA_017857875.1 Actinomycetota bacterium
CCTCAACGGTCATTACGACATCGTGCGGATGACTCTCCTTGAGTCCAGCAGCGGTAATGCGGACAAATCGCCCGCGAGCATGTAACTGCGGAATCGAATCAGCGCCGGAATATCCCATGGAAGCGCGCAGCCCCCCGATGAGCTGATGAGCGACCACCGACAACGGACCCCTATACGGAACCATGCCCTCGATGCCTTCGGGTACGAGTTTGTCGTCGCTGAGGACATCGTCTTGGAAGTAGCGGTCTTTGGAGTACGACCGAGCCTGGCCTCGCGATTGCATGGCACCCAACGAGCCCATCCCCCGATATGCCTTGAACTGTTTGCCACTGACGAATACGACGTCGCCTGGTGCTTCCTCGCACCCGGCGAGCAGGCTACCAATCATGACCGAGTCAGCCCCGGCAACCAGGGCCTTTGCAATGTCGCCGGAGAACTGCAGGCCACCGTCGCCGATCACTGGCACTCCAGCGGGGCGAGCCGCGACGGCAGCCGCATGAATCGCGGACACCTGCGGCACACCCACTCCGGCAACCACTCGCGTGGTGCAGATGGAACCCGGACCAACACCTACCTTGATGCCATCAGCACCAGCGTCAATAAGTGACTGGGCACCCTCCGTGGTGGCCACATTGCCGGCCACGATGTCAACACCGATCGACTTCTTCAACAGCGTCACAGTCTGAGCGACCGCTAGTGAATGCCCATGCGCGGTATCAACGACCAGAAGGTCCACTCCAGCCTCAACGAGGGCATGCGCTCGCTTGTAGGCATCCTCGCCAACTCCGACAGCCGCTCCTACAACAAGTCGACCAGAATGATCCTTCGTTGCATTCGGGTACTTGTCAGACTTGACGAAATCTTTGACCGTGAATAGGCCACCTAACCGCCCGTCGGAATGAACCAGCGGAAGCTTTTCGATCTTGTTGCGCGCCAACAACTGCAAGGCTTCAGCCGGGTCAACACCCACCGGTGCAGTGACCAGCGGAATCGGCGTCATGAGTTCACCCACTGGTCGATCGCCATTGTCTTCAAAGCGCAGGTCTCGATTGGTCACGATGCCGAGCAGTAGACCTTGGTCGTCAACGACCGGCACACCGCTGATGCGATAGCGCCCGCATAATTCATCGACCTCGCTGACCGTTGCTCGCGGACCGCACACCACCGGGCGGCTCACCATGCCAGCTTCGGAGCGCTTCACCACGTCGACCTGGTCAACCTGATCATCGATCGACAGGTTGCGATGCAAAATACCCACACCACCTTGGCGCGCCATCGCTATCGCCATGCGTGCCTCGGTGACCGTGTCCATGGCAGAGGAAATCAAGGGCATCTTGATCGAAATATTGCGACTGAGCATGGTTGTCGTATCGACCTCGCTGGGCACAACGTCTGATTGACCGGGCAGCAGGAGGACGTCGTCAAAGGTCAAGCCGAGGTAGGCAAACTCAACGGGGAGATCGTGTCGCTCGGTCATGTTTGCTAAGGGTACCGGCCCGCTAGGTCGTCCAATCGCTGGACATCTCGTCCACCGGCCCACCGCCCCACGAGATCCTCGGGCAGATGTGCCCTGATGATGCCCACCGCCGCTCGCGCGCGGTCAATGTGAAGGCCCTGCCAAATGCCCGCGGCGTCTGGACCCCACAGGTCGTGATCAAGTCCATCGGCAATGAGCGTCCACGGCCACCACAAACTAATCCAGCGCTCCCGATCGATGATGGCATCGGCCTCAATCAGGTCTCTGTGTGCCCCCGAGGGGTTGCCCTGCATGGCCCGCACCGCGGCAAGAAACATCAACGACTTCGCCAGATGCCGTTGGCTCACCAGCCTGGCCTGGGCGACGGCGTCAGTCAAACGCTCGGCGGCTAATGCCTGATGACCTGCAGCAAGATCTATCTCGGCACCCACCCATTGGATTCGCACCTCGATCCGAGCGTTTTGTGCGCCTGTGCTCTCGGCCGGGGCGGTGTCCAGGCACTGCGCGAACCGATCTCGCGCTTCATCCACGTGACCCTGTGCTAACGCGTCGGCCGCCCAACCCAGTCCGGCATCGGCTGCTTCATCGGCGGTCTGCGCGGTCTCGATTGCTCGCGCATCCAAGTGCTGGGCGAGGTCGGCCATGCCGATCTGACGCAGATGGCTCGCTCGAATCGAAAGGCCTCGGGAGTCCCGTGATTGCGGCGAATCGAGGTCAAGATGACCGACCGGACCGGTCAAGGCGAACCAAGCCGCAGCGTACCGACCCCGCGCTCCTAGATCTATCGCGTACTCATGCACGCTGCGGTGACTGGTCACGCGGGCAAGGCTAGACACCCACGGAGTGGCACACCTCGTCAAGTGCGGTCGCGAGGTCATAAACCCGATGCCCACGTGGAATCTGTACAGGCCAACCCGGGCCGGCCACCAGGATCTTGGGCTGCGGACGCAGATCCGGCAGGCCGCGCAGCTGGTGTACATCGGCGGGATTGCCAATTTGCGACCACAGCAGCACCGCAGCCGGACCCGTGCGCTTCATGGCCTCGCTCAGTGCGATCACCGGGGTTCGCCCCCCTAGCATGCGGGAGGAAATCCCGCGCTCAGCAAGCCCGGCCGCAACGGCCCACAGCGGCAGCGTGTGAGTTTCCTCGGTCGTTCCGGCAAGCAACACGGGCCGCACATTGCGAGGGGGGCCAGGCACTTGAGAGGCCGCACTCAAGACTGTTTGGACGGCCCCGCTCAGGAGGTGTTCGACCTCGATGCCCGCACCCGTGCGCGCCCAGCGATCACCCACGGCGGTCAGCACCGGCACCAGCAAGGAATCCCAGGTCACCAAAAGGCCCTGGCGCTCAATTGAATGGGCGATGATGGTCTCGCAACCGTGTTGATCAAGCGCGAAGGCCGCGCGCCCCAGGCCCCGCACCGAGGGTGCCCCTCCCGGAATCGCCACGACCCGACCGCCGCCGTGGCGACCCCCGGTGCGCTCATCAACGGTGAGGTCTTCGGTCGAGTCATCGATGACGTCATCGGCATGCCCTGGACCAACCGGGGCGGGCAGCGTTGACACATTGCCCGCCAACGCCATGGCCGCAGCATCAGCCGAGGCAACCCCTGAGAGGACCAATCGCCGCATCTGCTCCAATCGCGCTAGATCGCTCGCCGTATACCGGCGATGAGCTCCGGCGGCATGAGCGGTCGGACCAAGCCCGTAACGGCGATCCCAGGTGCGCAAAGTGGCCGGGGCAACCCCGAGCCGGCGAGCAACCGCCGCGACGGTCAGCCCGGGCGCAGCCGGCTCTACTGACGCCATGCTCGACCCGACACTCATGTCTCCATTCTCACGGGATCGCCCAGATGCGCCACTTAAGCGCGGTCTGCCTCATTGCTTGCCTCATGGTGTACCCCAAATGGGACGTAGATCACACCCCATAACGCAAAGTTATTCAAGAAAGCATGTTGACCAACCTTTGGCGCGGTTCTATAGTTCAAGTATTCGGTTGCTCGCTCTTCTACCGCCAACCCTCGCAAGGAGGACCCCATGGCTGACATCTCTCGCCTTCCCGGCCCCAACGCTGATATCTGGGACTGGCAACTTGAGGGCGCCTGTCGTGGCGAGGACCCCAATGCGTTCTTTCATCCCGAGGGCGAACGGGGTCCAGCCCGTGCGGCTCGCGAGTCGGCAGCTAAAACCATCTGCGGTCGTTGTCCGGTGCGGGTTGAATGCGCTGAGCACGCCCTAGCTGTCCGCGAACCCTATGGCGTGTGGGGCGGCCTCAGCGAGGACGAGCGGGAGGCGCACTACCGACGCAACCGCGATCTCCCCGTCGCCGGCTAGGCCGCGCAGCGCAACGGACTTCATGAAAATGAGGGTGTCGGTCCCATAACTGGGACCGACACCCTCATTTCATGTACCGGCTAGTGGCCGTGACCGTGGTGACTATGACCGTGACCTTGTGCGTCATCGGCTGATTCGGCCGGCTTGTCGACGACCAAAACCTCAGTGGTCAACAGCATGCCGGCAATCGATGCCGCGTTGGCTAATGCCGAGCGGGTGACCTTGACCGGATCAATGATGCCGATGGCGACGAGATCTTCGTACTCACCGGTAGCGGCATTCAGACCCTGACCTACGGGCAGTTGCGACACCAAACTCACCGCAACATAGCCCTGGATACCGGCGTTATCGGCGATCCAACGTAGCGGTTCTGAGGCCGCACGCTGCACAATGCTTGCACCCGTGGCCTGATCTCCCTCGAGGGTTAGATCGTCCACGGCCGAGGCCGCGTGCACGAGTGCCGAGCCCCCTCCGGCAACAATGCCCTCCTCGATCGCAGCGCGAGTAGCCGATACCGCGTCTTCAACCCGATGCTTCTTCTCCTTGAGTTCGACCTCGGTGTGCGCGCCGACCTTGATCACCACGACACCACCAGAAAGCTTGGCCAAACGCTCCTGCAACTTCTCCCGATCCCAGTCGGAATCGGTGCGCTCTACCTCTGACTTAATCTGCGCCACGCGTTCATTGACCGCATCGGCTGACCCGCCGCCATCAATGATGGTCGTGGTGTCCTTGGTCACGACACAGCGACGCGCTTGGCCGAGTACCTCAAGGCCTACCTGATCAAGTTTGAGGCCGATATCGGCAGAGACCACCTGTGCACCGGTCAGCACAGCCATGTCCTCCAAAATCGCCTTGCGACGATCTCCGAAGGCAGGTGCCTTGACCGCACACGACGTGAAAATGCCTCGGATTCGGTTGACCACCAGGGTGGACAGAGCCTCGCCATCGACATCCTCAGCAATGATCAATAGTGGCTTGCTAGTCTGCGCAACCTTCTCTAGCAGCGGCAGGAGTTCATTGATGCTGGAAATCTTGCCCTGCACCAGCAAGATGGAGGCGTCTTCTAGGACGGTTTCCATGCGCTCGGTGTCGGTCACGAAGTACGGCGAAATGTAGCCCTTGTCAAACTGCATTCCCTCGGTGAATTCCAATTCCACCTCGGTGACGCTGGACTCTTCCACCGAGATCACGCCATCCTTGCCCACCTTGTCGAAGGCATCAGCAATAAGGGATCCGACCTCTGCATCCTGGGAGGAAATCGTTGCTACCTGGGCGATTTCGTCGCGGCCATCAACCTCGCGAGACACTTCATGCAAGCGCTGCGACATCGCCGTCACGGCGACGTCCATGCCACGCTTGAGGGCCATCGGATTGGCGCCGGCCGCTACCTGGCGGAGGCCTTCGTGCACCATTGCCTGTGCCAATACGGTGGCGGTGGTGGTGCCGTCGCCGGCAACGTCATTAGTTTTTGTCGCAACCTCTTTGACCAGTTGCGCACCTAGGTTCTCGTAGGGGTCCTCTAACTCGATTTCACGAGCGATCGTCACACCATCATTGGTGATCGTGGGCGATCCCCACTTCTTGTCGATGACAACATTGCGACCGCGTGGGCCGAGCGTCACCTTGACGGTGTCGGCGAGCGCATTCACTCCGCGCTCAAGGCTGCGGCGGGCGGACTCGTCGAACTCCAAAATCTTTGGCATGTGTTCCTTCGATTCGATTAAGGGTCATGAACCTGGTGCGCGCCGGGCTGCACATATGCAATCCCGGCGCGCACCGTGTCGCAGCCGGACGGCCGCGCAATGGCTAGATACTCAGCGCCTACTTCTCGACTACGGCCAAGATGTCGCGCGCAGAAAGGATGAGGTACTCCTCATTGTTGTACTTCACTTCGGTGCCGCCGTACTTCGAGTAAATGACGACGTCGCCGACTGAAATGTCGAGCGGAATGCGCTTGTCGCCATCCTCGTCGAATCGACCGGGTCCGACCGCAATGACTTTGCCCTCCTGGGGCTTTTCCTTGGCGGTGTCGGGGATGACAAGGCCAGAGGCCGTTGTCTGCTCTGCTTCGAGCGTCTGGACGAGGATGCGATCCTCAAGTGGCTTGATGGAGACGGACACGATGGTTAGTCCTCCGAGGTCTACACGGTGATGGGATGGGTGATGACTACCCCGCCGTCGCGGTGCCGGTGCAATCATCGCGGCTTATGTTTCACACCGTTGTCGCACCGCTCCCGGACTCCCGGGTTTGGCAGTCGAACGATGTGAGTGCCAATGCCTAGATTAGGCCTCAATTAGCACTCCGTCAACTCGAGTGCTAGCACCTTCGGCATCGTCAATCCAGCCTCAAGCTTGCCCGAACGGGTCTAGAGGTAGTCCTCCAAGGCAGCCGGGCTCAACCCATTGGCAGCGCCAATATCAAGAATCATCTGCAGACCCTCAGCGAACTTGGGGTCCCAGAAGTGAAACAGCACGATGTCGCCCGCTTGCAGGGTCGGCCCCGGGTTATAGGAGACCTCACCATTGTCGACCACCGCACTCCACATGACGATGCGATTGACCCCGCATTCAACCGAGGCCGCTTCTAGCCGTGGCTCCGTGCCACCGCCGATATAGGGCGCACCGTAGGGGGGACGCATCATCCAGGGCCGATCGCCAAATTGTGCTTCCAACCCGTCTTGGGCGGCGCACACCTCGAAACGTGGATCGGTGTCGGGCGCATCGAGCCAACTGTGGGTCACGGTGTGGTTTTGAATCGAACCGCCGAATCGAGTGATGCGATTGAAATAGTCGGTCTGATCACCCACGTAATTGGTGGTCAAAAATGCGGTCACGGGTATCTGCTGCGCTTCAACAATGCTCAAACCAGCATTCGCGACAGCCTCGTCTCGCACGTTGTCATCAATGGTGATGAAGAAAACAGGGTCATCAGTATCGATGCGCCAGACCACATCAAGGGCAGGATTAGCCTCATTGATAGTGCTGCGACCAGAACGGCCGGACGCCGCCTGCTCGATGGTCGGTTCGGGAGCATCGGCGGTGGGCTGCGGGGAGGATTCACCCGGGGTTGGTGTCTGCGCGGGCGCAGTCTGCTTGGGCTCGGGCAGCATCGACTCCTCGGCGATCACCGTCGACTGAGCATCAGCACCACCCGCGGACGGGGCCACGACCGCCAGGGCGAGTGCGAGGCCGGCCAGGCCAAGTGGAACCCCCACGAGCAACAGCGGCCCGCGATTGCTCCGGCGCGCGCCATTGCGCCGCCGCGACGGCGGAGAACTCGCGTGACTCATTCGTTCAGGATAACCCGGGCCTGGCGCGTAACCCCGATTGAACCGTTGCCACCCTCAGGCGAGTCCCCGCAAGCTCACCGTGGTCACCGGCATCGAGGAATCAGCGTCAAATCCCCCGTCTACCTGGCCTCGACGCGTTGCGTCGTTGCCCGCAGTGTTCACCGCACGGCCAGCCGTAGGTGGCACCATACGCTCCACGAGCAAAGCCCCGAGAGAGGCAACCATCGCTCCGTTGTCCGTACATAACACCGGCGGTGGGATGCGCACCTGCACGCCCAAGGGTTCAGCCCGCTCAACTACCTGGGCACGCAGCCGGGAATTCGCCGCTACACCGCCCCCGATCACAAGCACATCAATTCCAGTTTCCTGACAGGCGCGCAAAGATTTCGTGACGAGAACGTCAACGACAGCCTCCTGGAAGGCAGCCGCCACATCCGCAACATTGATGGATACGCCCCGCCGCTCTTGATCGGCTAGCCAACGCACCACCGCAGTCTTGAGCCCGGAGAACGAGAAATCATGTCGGTGTTCGCGCTGGCTTGCCACATCGGTCAAGCCGCGAGGGAAAGCAATCGAATCGGGCCGCCCATCGCGGGCGACCTGATCAACATGCGGCCCGCCAGGAAACGGCAACTGCAGCAATCGCGCCACCTTGTCAAAGGCTTCACCGGCTGCATCATCAAGGGTTTGCCCGATCGGCGTCACGCTCGTGGCCAAGTCATCAACGCGCAATAAAGAGGTATGGCCACCGGAAACCAGCAGCGCCATCGCTGGTTCTGGCAGATCTCCGTGAACGAGCCTGTCAACGGCCACATGAGCGGATAAGTGGTTCACCGCGTATATCGGCTTATCGAGGGCGACGGAAATTCCTTGGGCTGCCGCCACACCCACGACGAGCGCACCAACCAGACCCGGGCCAGCCGTGACAGCAACCGCATCAATATCCGTCCACTCGATATCTGCTTCAATGCGGGCTCGCTCCATCGTGTCAGACAGGGCTTCGACGTGAGCCCGACTCGCGACCTCAGGAACCACACCACCGAACCGAGCTTGTTCGTCGACACTTGAGGCAATGACATTGCTCAGCAGATTGCGACCCCGAACAATCGCAATTCCAGTTTCATCACAGGAGGTTTCCACGCCTAGGACAATCGGCTCGGTCATCGCTCCCATCAACGTGACCGACCAACGTGTGGCTGATCTACCAGCGTTCGTTCCATGATGAGCGCGTCCACTCCGGGTCCGTAGTAGGAGGATCTCTTGCTTATGCGTACAAATCCATGTTGAGTGTAAAGATTGATGGCCGCGGTGCTGTCCGCGCGAACCTCCAGTAGCAGGCGTCGGCATTGAGCCTTGATTGCCACGTCGATCAAGTGCTCCAGCAGCCTGGCCCCCCAGCCGCACCTTTGCATGGATGATGCGACGGCAATGGTTTGCACATCGGCCTCGGGTGGTACCCAGGCCACACCCGCGTATCCGCACACCTGGCCGGTTGAGGTCACCAACACGACATAGTGTCGATTGCTTCGAGCCAATTCCGACCAAAACTGGGCCTCAGACCATGCGGTGTGCTCAAACAGGGTGCGATCTAATTGTGCAGCGGCCTGAATATGCCACCACCGCATCGCTTCGACCTGCACATGTAGGTCGGAACTCGGGGTCACCGGTGCGGGCGACGTCATGATCGATCCACCGTGGGTACCGCATCGGGTCGACGCAGGTACAAGGGACGCATGGGCAGCAGCTGCCGCCCAGCCGCTGCCTGTTGCGCAAGTGCACGCGCCGTAGTCGCGCCCACCGAGGCAGGTGCGTCGAGACCAACCGCACCCGCATCTAACCTGGGCAACACCTCACCGGCATCTAGTCGTTCCTGCACGATCATCAACAGCGCCTGAGCGCTGGGGAACACCACCTGTGCGTCGCAAGCAGGGTCGGAGCCAGCCACCATCTCGGCCCCGTCACCAACGACCAGGCCGTCGGCACGTGCTCGGGCTTCGTCGGTGGGTAGCGCTATAGGCCCCGCGGTGCGATGGCCCACGCTGTCGTAGCGCGCCCAGTAGACCTCATTGCGCCGCGCCCTGGTGGCCACCGTGATTGACTCTCGCGGATGCGTCGTCGCCGCAACACGGCGAATAGCATCCAGCGTACACACGCCAATCGTTGGTAACCCTTGCACCGCAGCGATTCCTAGGCAGGCAGCTATTCCCACACGAAGGCCCGTGAACGGACCTGGACCGACACCGCAAACGATCATGTCCCAGTCACGGTTCCCGGTCGCTTCGACGATCGCCCGCAGCAGTATTCCGATCTGGCTGGCATGACCTCGTGCGTCAACATGTTCCACCTCAGTGAACTGTCCATCAATGACGGCACCGACCACGGTGGCCGATGTTGCCGTGTCGACGGCGAGGATTCTCACACAGCCGAGCCTACGGGCACCTACAGTCGAACTGCGCGCCAGCGCGGGCCGATGCCGTCGATGCGAACCCCGCGCACGGTGTCGCGTTCCACATCTTCGGGGGCTTCGTCCACGGTGCTCAGAGTAATCCGAAGATGCGAGTCCGACAGATGCTCGACCAGGCCGGCACCCCACTCAACGACGGTGACGGCCTGGTCGTTTTCTAGATCAAGGTCATCGATTTCAGCCACCGAACTGATGCGGTAAGCGTCTACATGCACCAAGGCGACGTTATCGGTGATTGACGGATGGTGGCGAGCCACCACGAATGTCGGACTCGTCACGGGTCCGCGAACACCGAGTCCGGAGCCGATGCCACGGGTGAGTGTGGTCTTGCCTGCACCTAAATCGCCGACCAGCACCACGACATCGCCTGCCTGCAACGATTCGGCCAGCCTGCAGCCAAGATCTATCATTTCCTGCGCGTTGGCAACATTCACCTTCAGCAAGAGTGTTTCACGTGCGCTCATTCCCGACGATCACTAACTTCGAGGACGAATCCTGTGAGTAGTTCATTCACCCGTACGGCCTGCTCGAGCCCAAGCATGTGTCCAACTCCGGCCAACTCAACCAGTTGAGCATCAGGCAGGTCACCGGCAATCTCACGGGAATGCTCAACAGGCGTGAGCAGATCTGCGGTGCCCACCACGATCAGCGTGGGCACTTGTCGTAACGGGGCGAGAACACCACGCCGATCGTGCTGATAGACATCGACAAGTAGGTCCGTGACAGCCACCGATGCTGTTTCGTTCAGCAGCCGTGCCACCAACTCCGGCCCACCTTCAGGAACAGTCTCACCGAAGGCGAACCTGCGCACCAGAGCTAGTCCCAGATCAGTGTCGTTACGACGGATGCGCGAAAAAAAATCATGTCTTCGGTCGTGGCCGGCTAGCGCCATTCTCAACGCCGACGGAACCTGGTGCGCAATTTTTGCGATCGGACCGGGCAGGCCGAGTGTGACATCGCCGATGCTCCCGGCCGAGGTGGCCAGCAGCACCACACCCTTGATTCGATCGGCGAATAAATCTGGTCGCAATTCAGTGAGCGCCATGATGGTCATACCGCCCATCGAGTGTCCGATGCACACGACGTCACCGGTGGTCACCTCATCAATGATCATGGCTAGATCCATCGCGAGACGGTCGATTACGATCGCCTCGGCGGCGGCGTTTGCATAACCAGAACGTCCGTGGCCACGTTGGTCCCACACCACAACGCGGGCAAGTTTTCGCAACGCCCGTCGCTGCGGCCACCATGACTGGGCTGCCATGCCAAAACCGTGAGTCAGCACAACCGTGGGCGTGGCTGGTGTCATATCCACCGGCGTGTCCACCTCGACATGAATTTCGCATCCGTCATCACTATGCAAACGCAAGACATTCGTGGCGTGTGGTGCGTCAGGAATGTCTCCTACCGGGGTGGCCTTGAGGAACGCGCGAAGGGCAATACGTTCGACAGTCACCGCGAGGGCAAGTCCACCGAGTGCGGCAGCGCCGATGCCCAATGACTTCGCCCATCGGTTCACCGGCTGCCGCCGGATTCGAGATGAACACGCGGCACCCGCGGGCCGATGCGGGTGACGATCTCATAGCCGATCGTGCCTGACCACCGAGCCCAGTCTTCTGCCATGGGCTCCCCCTGGCTGCCGGCGCCGAAGATGATCACCTCATCACCAGCTTCGGCATGATCGTGGCCAAGGTCGATGACGAACTGGTCCATGGCAATGCTGCCGACAACCGGGCGTAGTTTGCCGCGCACCCACACAGCAGCTCCATTGGCCGAGCGCGGAATTCCATCGGCGTATCCCAATGGGACAAGACCCAGATTGGTGGCCTCTGCAGCAACCCATCGATGTCCATATGAGACTCCTTGACCGGCAGGCACCGATTTGACCAACGCCAGTCGCGCACGCAGGCTCATCACGGGCTCCAGGCCAAGCGAGCGCGGGTCACCTAAGGGTATTCCCGGGGAAACACCGAACATGGCAATTCCCATTCGCACTAATCCGCCAGTGGCACCGGTGGCAATCATCGGATCTGCCAGTACCGCACCGGAGTTAGCTAGGTGACACAGTGGCGCTGAGATTCCGGCCGCTCGAATCTGACGAACCGCGGACGCGAAGTTTTCCCGCTGCAGAGCGGCTGAGGCATGGTGCGGATCTTCTCCGGCGACCAGGTGAGACCACACACCGACTATCTCGACCTCGTCTCGATCGACAGCCGCCCTAAGTTGTTCAACAAATAGTGGCCACTCCTGCATTGAACATCCGCCACGACCCAACCCGGTGTCAACCTTCACGTGAATGCGTGCGGGAAAGCCGACCTCACGCGCAGCCTGGGCTACCTCATCCAGCAACCAAGCAGCTGCGACACTCATGTCCACCTTCGCCGCGATGCACTCTGCCGTGGTCGGGTCGTCGGGCACGATCAGCCACGCCAGGATTCGGCCCGTGTCGCCATCGGCGCGTAACGCCAATGCCTCACTGGGGAGCGCAACTCCTAACCATTCCATCCCATTGCGCCGCAATGCGGGTGCAACATGCGTGACCCCATGGCCATAGGCGTCAGCCTTGACAACTCCCATCAACGCAGGTGTTGCTCCCGATGAATGCGCGGCAATCCGCAGCCGCTCGACGTTGCGGCGCAGGCTATCTAGGTCGATCACCGCCTGCGCTCTCATCGACACCCCTAAGTTGCTCACGCCCATCAGCCCATCATTGCTCGCGTACGAAGGCAACCGCTGCCGGTAGCGCAAGGGCCAGATCCTGGCCCGTCACGGGTCGCCCGTCGCGGGCGGCCAATCGACCGGCGACCCCATGGATAGCAACGCCCACTGCAGCCACCTGTGTTGCGATATCAATCGTCAACGGATTCTGGGAGGCGCCGTCGTGGCGTAAAATACCGGCGACATGAGCCCGGGCGAGTAGTGCGGTCATGAAGCCGGTCAGCACATCGCCGCTTCCGGCTGTTCCGAGCTCGGGCCCACCCTGTGTGTCTGCGTAGGTTACGCCCCATGGGCCCGTGATGATGGTGCCTGGACCCTTGAGCACCATGATCACGCCAAGGTCAGCCGCCGCCCGGCGTGCAGCGTCAATCCGATTGGTGCTCAACATGTGTGACGAATAGCCTAGGCCGCGAAACTCTCCTTCATGTGGGGTCATGATGGTGACTAATCCATCAGAAACCCGTTGCCCTAGCACCTGACGAGGGCGGGCAGTGGGATCGGCCATCAAGCGCAGGGCGTCAGCATCAATAACAACCGGGCAGGGCTCCTGTAACACCTGACACAACACGTTCACCGCGGCCTCATCGGTACCCAGACCCGGCCCCACTCCCCAGGCTGTGACCTTCGGGTCGGCGACTTGATCGGCCAATACGACATCCCAGAAATGATCTACGACCGCCGGGGCCACGCCATCTTCTCGATCTAACAGGCGCACCATTCCCGCTGTGCCAGCACGCGCCGCTGACGTGCTCAAAAAAGCGGCACCTCGATATTGACTGGAGCCCGCTGCGATGCTTGCCACCCCGCGGGAGTACTTATAGTCGGGGCCAATCGGTGGGCTCACCCAAGCCGCGGCATCGGCAAGCCCCATCACCTGAACATCCGGCGTTGGCAGGTAGTCGCTCAGACCGATGTCCACCACAGCGATACTCCCGGCCATGGACTTACCCGGCTCTACGAGCAATCCAGGCTTCAAGCAGCCAAAGGTCACGGTCGCGTCTGCGGTCACCGCTCGCTGACGGTCTGCCACCGCACCGGTATCGGCATCCACTCCACTTGGCACGTCGACAGCGATCACCCAGGCATCAGCCAACGCGATGGCACGTGACCAAGTCACCGCCGGTTCCCGCAAGGCACCACTTCCGCCGATTCCGACAATACCGTCGAGTACAAGCGCGACTCCGGTGAGGAATTCCTGTGGATTCGCGTCCGTCGCTAGTACCACGGTGCCACCGGCAGCCACGAATGCAGCGCTGCCCGCTGCATGCATCTGGCCCCCCATCGACACGGCAGTCACAATCGCGCCCTGATTCAGTAAACCCGTTGCAGCCCATAAGGTATCTCCGCCATTGTTGCCGGTGCCTATGAGTGCTAAGACCCGCGTTTCCAACACTCCGCCGCGTTCGCGCAGAGCCAGCAGACACTGCTCAAGAAGACCGCGAGCTGCTGCCTGCATCAACTCACCCTCGGGCATGATCGTCATCGCAGCCTCTTCGGCAGCGCGCACCTGCCGCACCAGATATGCCCCCTGTTTCACACTCGCCTACTTTCGGCCACGACATACGCAATCGCGTAAGCGCCATCGTGACTCATGGTTAGGTGCCAGTCGGTGACTCCGCGTTGATCGGCTGCTGCCAAAACGGTGCCGGTCACCACAACAGTGGGACTCCCATCTGCGCGCATCACCACCTCGCAGTCATGCCACTCCAGCCCGGCGGGGGCAGCTAGCGCCTTGGCTACCGCCTCCTTTGCGGCGAACCGAGCGGCCAACGACGCCGCAGACCGCGGCTGACCCGTCGAAGTACACAGCTCATTGGCACAAAACAACCGGGCAGCCGCGTTTGGCCGCCGGTTGAGCAGCGAATGAAATCGCGCCACGTCGACAAGGTCCACGCCGATTCCGGATATCGACCCCGGTGACCCAGGAATCATGATCGGAATTCACACGCGTACATCAGTGCCATCACTCAACGGTGACAGACTTGGCGAGGTTACGAGGTTGATCGACATCATGACCTTTAGCAGCGGCCATGGCGCAGGCAAACACCTGCAGCGGAACGGTCGTCACTAACGGCTGCATCAGGGTGGGCACCGCCGGCACCCTAATCAAGAAGTCCGCATAGTCGTTCACAGATTCGTCCCCTTCTTCGGCGATCACGATCGTGCGTGCGCCACGCGCGCGAACCTCTTGAATATTGGACACGATCTTGTCGTGTAGGACAGCCCGACCCAGCGGTGATGGCACGATGCAGATGACCGGAACGCCTGGCTCAATGAGGGCTATCGGCCCGTGCTTGAGTTCTCCAGCAGCAAACCCCTCCGCGTGCATATAGGCCAGTTCTTTTAGTTTGAGGGCGCCCTCCAACGCAACCGGGAACCCCACATGACGACCAATGAACAACACTGATTGAGCATCGGCCAGTTCTGCTGCCAGCTGCTGCACGCCCTCGCTCGTATCTAAGACGAGGTCAATGGCCTGGGGTGAATCAGCAAGGTCCTGCAAGACCGCCTTGATTTCATCACCGAACATGTTGCCGCGGACCTGAGCGAGGTACAGGCCGACCAGGTAGGCCGCAACGATCTGAGTCAGGAAAGCTTTGGTCGAGGCCACGGCAATTTCCGGGCCCGCATAGGTGTAAAGCACAGCATCAGATTCACGCGGAATCGTCGATCCCACCGTGTTGCAGATGGCGAGCGCTTGAGAACCCTGTTCCCGCGCGTAGCGTAGAGCCATCAGGGTGTCCATCGTTTCACCAGACTGCGAAATCGCGATTGTCAGTGTGCGCGCGTCAACAATCGGGTCGCGGTAGCGAAACTCACTGGCGAACTCAACATCGACTGGAATTCGCGTCCAGTGTTCGATCGCGTACTTAGCAACGAGGCCGGCGTGGTAGGCCGTGCCGCAGGCGACAACCACGATCTTGTCGATCTCACGAAGTTGTGAATCGGTCAGACGCATTTCATCAAGGGCTAGGCGGCCATCGGGGCCACGTCGCCCGCGTAACGCATCCGCCACGGCGCGCGGCTGTTCGGCGATTTCCTTGGCCATGAAATGTTTATAGCCGCCCTTGTCGA